>WLHG01000119.1 GCA_009702845.1 Actinomycetota bacterium | reverse complement strand
TTCGATGAAACGATGGCCGGTGGAATCATGACATCGCACATGGTCATTGCCAATGAGAGTGAAACAGTTGCCCAAGCCCTTGCACGATTGGTCGAAAGCCGTGACCGTGATATTTCAGACGGGGTCGTGATCGTCGACGGCAAAGGCAAGCTAATCGATCATATTCAAATTATCGAACTCGTCGCAGCGAAGCCAAATACTCAGCTCCGGACTTTGATGGGCCCTCCCTATCCAACATCGGTACAAATCGACTCTCACTTGAACGAGGTTATTGAAGAGTTTTCTAACAACCGTGGCGCATCCATTGTTGTTATTGATGCAAAGGGAAGGCCCGTCGGTCGTATCATGGCCGATGATTTAGTAGATGCACTGCGGCCCGAGGGTCAACATGGACTCTCTAAAGGCACCGGTGCGCTTTCATGATAACAACTCGCAAAATCCGTATCGCCGCACTTTTATCCGTAATGGGTCCTGGAGTAATCGCTGGATTATCTGATGATGATCCAGCGGGTATCACTACGTACTCCCAGCTTGGAGCCAAGTTCGGGTATCAAATGCTCTGGGTGCTCGTCATATCAACTGCTGCTCTCATTATTTTCCAGGATCTAGGTGCACGAATAGGTGTTGTAACACGTCAAGGTTTAATTGGCTTAGTGCGTCAAAAATACGGTGCACGCTCTGGAACGTTGAGTGCAACTGCCCTGATCATCGCTAACTTTGGAACACTGACGGCAGAGTTTGCAGGAATCGCTGCAGCTGGACAGCTCTTTGGCTATTCGCGTTTTATTACCGTACCTGTCGCAGCCCTTGTGGTCTCCTTCTTAGTCTTACGAGGCTCATTTGCTCGAGTTGAAAAGGTCTTCTTTGCACTCGCCGCCGTTTTCATCTCTTATATCGTCGCAGGATTTGTTGCACACCCTGATTGGGGTAAAGCCTTGCATGGATCTGTTGTCCCGACCATGCCCCTGACTCATGATGCGATTTATATTGCAACGGCTACGTTAGGTACAACGCTTGCGCCATGGGGACTTGCCTTTATTCAATCCTATGCAGTTGATAAACGCCTTACCCGAGATGATTTAAAGCTTTTGCGTATTGATGTGTGGACTGGCTCTCTACTGACAGGCATCATCGGCTTCTTTGTCGTCGTTACATGCGCGGCAACGTTAAATAAAGAGGGTGACTTCGACATCACAGATGCAGCTCAAGCCGCTCGTGCATTAGAACCTCTGGCCGGATCCATGGCGAAAGTTCTATTTGCAGTGGGCTTAGTCGGTGCAGCCTTATTAGCTGCATCAATCTTGCCGTTATCAACGGCATATTCGGTCGGTGATTTAACTGGACAGCCTGCGGCGCTAGATGATGGACCGAAGGAGGCCCCGCTTTTCTATGCGACCTTTGGCGTCATGACTTTCTTCGCAGCTGGCCTCATTCTCTTGCCAGGGGTGCCTCTAATTCGCGTCTTAGTTTTAACTCAGATTCTTAATGCTGTTTTGCTATTGCCACTTCTTCTTTTTATGTACGGAATCTCAAAAGATCGACGTCTCATGGGAGAGTTCGCTTCAACTTCTAGAATGCGCTTTGTTTATGGCTTTGTCATCAGTCTCGTTGCTCTGTGCGTCGCCGCACTTTTATGGTTCACCATTACTCAATAAGTTTTTTCGGCCTCGCGGAGATACCCCCCGAAGAGCAGATTAAACCTCTCATATTTCTAACATTTTGTGAATTATTATTCGCCATCATCACGAAGTTGTTACCCATCTAAAGTTTATTTACAAAAACCTAACTGATAAAATTTCACTGTACGGATGCGGCGGATTAATCATTGATTGAGGTGAAGCAAAATGGCGGCGAAGACGAATACATTGTGGTCATTTGCAATGGCGATTGTTGTACTTGCGTCAGTAATATATGTAAATCTCTACACAGGTAACGCTGCGACAGATTCCATTTTGGTACCAGGAGTGAAGATATTGAGCTCCGAGCGAGTGGCAGCGGCTAAAGTCGTTGTGAATTCAGATTAATTGATTGCCTGCGCCCATAATTCAACCGGTGTGGTGCGCTTGCTATCAAAGGGCAAGTGCGATTCCAAGAAGGAAAAACAGATTCAGTGGACGGTCCCTGGAGCAATAGGCCCATCCGGAGTTGATGGCAGCAACGCTGGTAGAACATACTATTTAGATCCAACCTTTGAGAGCGACATATCTGGTTATCGATTGGCAACGAGCGCGCCGGCAGATAAGAATGAATTCCCTGTTCGCGTCACTCTTGCAGGTGACTCTGAAGTCCTAGTCGCTGCATTTATAACACCAAGCGGAGATCCTAATACGGCAACACTTCCACCAGGAACCGCACGCCGCAATTTTTGGGTTAACACTGGATCTCCCGATAACTTGATTCAACTTCGACTTGCTCTGCTTAAACGTACCAAGGCAGGGGATGAAACAATTTTACGGACCGGCAACTCCCCCATTTTCGCATCGTTGTTTCCCGGACTACTGACATGGACTTATCCGGACACAACGGGCTACCTTCTTTCCTTAACTGATCGCATTGTTTTCAAGCTTTACGCTAAGCGGATAGGCGGTGCACAAGATATTCCGCTGATAATTTATTTCAACGCTCATCAACATGCCAGCAATATTCAAACAACAATTACAACGGGATATACCGGCGCAACGGGGGCAAAAGGCGAAAAGGGTGACACGGGTGACACGGGTGACACGGGTGCAACAGGTGCCAAGGGCGACAAGGGCGATGCCGGAGCTTCTGGTTAATCAAGCAGGTGCATGCGTGCAAACTCTACAGAACTGATTTCGTAGACCTCCTCCGGGCCATCGATTTCATCTAACTGCTCGCCGATACGTGTAAATCCGAACTTATTTACAAGGGCGATTGATGGAAGATTCGTTAGTGAGACGGTATAGCGCAGAGTTTTAATCCCTTCTTGCGAACAAGCCCATCCCCACATTCCAGTGAGCGCTTCGAATCCATAACCCTGATTCTGAAACTTTGGATCAATCCCTAAACCAATTTCAATCATTCCATTTTCATTGGGTGCGCCATGAAAGCTGCTGCTACCGATTATCTCGTGTGTGCTCTTTTGAACTATCCAGCGAACAAACCACTTATTTACACTTGGATTAGCCTTTACTTGCGGAACGCGCCAGGCTAGAGGTCCTGAATCATCGACTAACTGACGATAAGGATTCGTATAGCTTTTACCCTCGTAAATCCACTTCTCTTCTGGGGTTTCAAAAAGTGAGATAATTTCGGCCGCAGTTAAGTGGTGTAGCTCTAGTCGAGGCGTATCTATGACGCTTTGACGTAAATCGAGATCTGACATTGCCCTTAATCAACCATCAATAGAGTTAATCTCGCCAGCGATATCAGAGTATGCCCACACATCAATCTCATCAAGATCGAGAATACGTATTCCATGCACTTTCAACGTGTCGGAAATCTGAGCACGGTGCTCTGTTGCATGGTGGATTGATTGAGAAATAATCGTCGATCTCGAGCGGAAACTCTTTTGCCCATCCCGCATGTATGTATCAACGGAATCGGCTTTGTGTGCCTGCACGCGCAGAATTTCATCGGCCTGGCCGCAATACTTCTGCAAATCGGCAAGCGGAATGACCATCTCTTGCTCTAAGTTGCTATAGACCCACTCTCCAGATACTCGATAGGCGTATCCCCCGGCAGCTAAAACTATGTGGTTGGCTAGCTCTTGTATCGACCAATCTTCACTCGTGAGTTTTAGTTGCCAATCATCTTCATTGAGCCCTTCCAACTTAGCTAGAACGAATTGATTCGCCCAGCCCATATGCAATAAAAGTTTCTCTTGATTAAGCACTCTCGCTCCTTCTATTCTGATCACAAACATCACACTATGTGCGGCTAATTCTTCGCAAATTATATCCGTGAGTGGCATCTCTCGCCGTACTGGCCAGTCGGTTTTTTGACCCATTTAAGATTGCGAAGTGAGTACGTTGATAACGCCCCTTCCGCAAGTAATCCAAGGTGGAATGGGCATCGCTGTCTCCTCGTGGAAAATGGCACAGGTCGTCTCTCGCGCCGG
>WLHG01000118.1 GCA_009702845.1 Actinomycetota bacterium | reverse complement strand
CCGACAATTGCAAGTGATTGCATCGACAACGCCTCCAGATTTCCCTTTGCTATCAGTGCGATCGGAGGCGCAATGAGATCCTCAACCATCGAAGGCCACAGTGGATCACCCGGCATTAGTAATTGGGCACCAGCGCTTTCAACCGCCTCACATACCTGATCTGCATTTGTCGCATTAATCGCAGCAATCAAAGTTGCGAACTTAATCCTGTCGTAGCTGCCTGCTTGCAACCGTTCAATAGTTTTCAATGCACCCTGAGAGAATATCTCTGCACACCACAATGGATGTCCACCCTCAACGGCACTAAAGAGAATTGCGCGTGCTTGGCGTTCATTCATATCTCAATACCTCCACGCATCGAATGGGCCTGCGTAACATCGGCCAACGTTGGAATCTCGTGTGAATGTAAATCGGCAAGTGTCCACGAGACACGTGCGATTTTGTGTAAACCGCGAGCAGTGATGTGTTCGCGCTCTAACTCATCATGTAAGAAGTTCATTGCCGCCCGCTCTGGTTGGAAGACAGTGCGCAACGAACGGGCAGGAATCTGTGAGTTAAGGCTGTATCCAAGGCCAGAAAATCTCTTCTGCGCTATCGCACGTGCTGCAATTACTCGAGCACGAATTACCTCACTTGTTTCACCTAATTCAACCCTTG
Organism: Actinomycetota bacterium; assembly: GCA_009702845.1. The sequence continues at coordinate 3,438 of WLHG01000118.1, read as the reverse complement.
CCATATCCACTCGACCCACTGGATCAACGTGCACACGTAGATCTATTCGATCCATTAATGGTCCTGAGAGTTTTCCTAGATACCTGCGCACTTGCACAGATGTACAGATGCAGTTACGTCCACGTCCGCTGAACTTTCCGCATGGACATGGATTAGCGGCAAGAACCAATAGAAACTGGGCAGGAAAGGTGACGTTTCCGATGCTTCGTGCAATCGTGATTGTGCCTGCCTCCAATGGTTGGCGCAGTGAGTCTAAAACTCCCGATGGACACTCAGGTGCCTCATCAATGAATAGAACTCCGTGATGGGCCAAAGAGCAGGCACCAGGTTTAATTGCATGTGCGCCTCCCCCAACCATTGCAACACGCGTCGTCGTATGGTGCGGTGAAACTATCGGTGCGATCAATGAGGTCGGAGATCTCGTTGCAAAACTTCCAGCTAATGAATGCACGGCCGTAACCTCTAAGGCCTGTGCGATATTGAGCGCCGGCATAATCGTCGGAATACGTTCGGCAATCATCGTCTTACCTGCCCCAGGTGGGCCAATTAATAGAATGTGGTGTCCGCCAGTTGCCGCAATCTCTGCCGCTAATCGAGCCTGCGGCTGTCCAGCCACATCTGCAAAATCCAATCGCTCATCGCTCTGACTCCACTGATAATCAATCTCTTCGGCAACATCGCGCTCTCCAGTTCGAAGCCATCGCAGAACGCTCTTCAAATGCTCCATCGCAATTATCTGCATTCCCTGCATCAAGCCCGCCTCGGCAGCATTTGCTAACGGAACAACTGCAGTCATGATCCCTGATTTATATGCGGCCATCAATGCAGGCAGGACTCCGCGCACCGAACGGATACCGCCATCGAGTGAGAGTTCGCCAAGAAATACAACGCTGCTGATTCGCTCTGCAGGAATAGTTTCATGAGCTGAAAGAATTGCAATGCAGATCGCCAAATCAAATCCTGACCCACTCTTCGGCAACCATGCTGGAGAGAGCGAGACAGTTACTTTTCGATTGGGCCAAATCTCTCCGCAATTAACCATTGCCGCTCGCACGCGCTCTCTGGACTCAGTCAGTGCCGCATCAGGTAATCCAAGTAATGAATAATTCGGTAGCCCATCGGCAATATCTACTTCGACCGTGACCAAGTGGCCATCGAGTCCCAAGAGTGCAACCGATGTTGTTTGAGCAAGGCTCATAATAGATTTGCTCTGTACTCGATTGAATGCGAACCATCGGGTGCAATAAGAACTGCCGCAACATCGATCTGGTATTCGCACCCCAGGCAGCCATGCGTTGCTAGCCATCCGAGGGCTAAGCGCTGCATGCGGTGGGCTTTGTCGCGATTAATAGCTTCAAATGGATGGCCAAAGGCCAAAGAAGATCGAGTCTTGACCTCAATAAAGGCAAATACTCCCGAAGGTTGCAGCGCAATGATGTCGATCTCGCCCTCGCGTATTCGCCAGTTACGTTCGATGATTTCGGCATTCTTAGCAGCTAAATACTGAGTAACGACTTCTTCGCCAAAGGCGCCCGTGCGTTGATTATTTTTTGTTTGCATAACCCGCGACGATAAATACTCACCCTGACAAGAGTGCTAGATAAAGAATTACTTGTGGATGAGCGCTGCAATATTTGAAAATGAGCGGCGATGTTCTATGCACACCCCATGGGTATTCAGGGCGTTCGTGTGAGAGGCAGTGATATAGCCCTTATGTTTTGCAAAACCATACTGTGGGAATTGCGTATCCATTGTGCGCATAATGCGATCCCTCGTCACTTTCGCGATGATGGATGCCGCGCTAATTGTTACGGCGACTTGATCGCCTTTCCAGACGGCCAAATTAGGTAAGCCCAACCCATCTATTGCATAACCATCGGTTAAAACATATCCGGGTACTTGATCCAGGCCATGTACGGCCCGACGCATTCCATCGAGATTTGCTGCATGGACTCCGCGTTTATCGATTTCACTTGCTGGAACTATCACGACACTAATCGATGCGGCGATGGAGGAAATTACTTCGAACAGCTCTTCACGTTTATTCTCTGAGACTTCTTTTGAATCTCTAACTAGAGATAACTCTGGAGCAAATGGATCAGTCAAAATTACCGCTGCGATTACAAGTGGGCCAGCACATGCACCACGACCTGCTTCATCTACACCTGCAATCGGTGAAATTCCTGCATTGATGAGCCCTTGCTCAATCACTTTCACTAAGGGCTACTTAACGACGTCTATCTGTGGAATATAAGCTGCGTTTTTTAGCGGCCAGATAACTGCAAAGACCCTGCCGGTTACACGATAGAGCGGGACCATTCCCTTATTAATGTCATCTTGGTGATAGCGTGAATCGGCACTTGCCTCACGGTGATCTCCCATTACCCAAATCTTGCCTTCAGGTACGGTGACATCGAAGTTCATGTCACTGGGTACGTTGCCTTTAAATATATAGGGTTCAGTTATTGCAGTTCCATTGACTGTTAATAAACCCTTTTTAGTGCAGCAAATGACGTGGTCGCCGGCAACGCCAATTACTCGCTTAACTAAATACTGCTTAGCTGGGTTGGGCAAAATACCTACAGCTACTAAGCCCTCTTTAGCTTTGGCGATGATTTTATTTGGTGAACTATCGTAGGCTGCAGGCAGCCAGTAATCTGGATCTCTAAAGACTACGACATCTCCGCGTGAAATATTGCGAGAGATAAATGGAATCTTATTGACTGCAACTCGATCTTGAATCTGCAGTGTGTTTTCCATTGAGCCCGATGGGATATAGAAAAACTGCACCAAGAAAGTCTTAATTAGTAGAGAGACTACAAGTGCAACCACGACTAGGAGTGGGAGCTCCTGAATTAGGGAGCCCTTGCGGCGCATTAGCTGAAAACTTTAAGCTTGAGGAGTTTCGGCTTCAGGCACAACATCGGTTGTCGTAACTTCAGCTGGAACCTCGGACACCGCTTCGATTGTTATTGGTTCGGACACTGCAATTGGTTCGGACATGGCGGCCGGTGTTGAAAGAATTCCATCACCGTAACCTTCAATGCCATCGCGTTTTTCGCGAATCTTTGCAGCCTTACCGCGAAGATCGCGTAGGTAGTACAGCTTGGCGCGACGTACATCGCCCTTCTTAACTAACTCAATCTTTTCAATAACAGGTGTGTGTACTGGGAAAGTACGCTCTACGCCGACACCGTAAGAGACTTTACGGACAGTGAAAGTCTCGCGGACTCCATCGCCCTGACGACGCATAACAATTCCTTGGAAGACCTGAAGGCGGCTCTTGCTACCTTCGATAACACGTACGTGGATCTTGAGTTCATCGCCAGCGCGAAACTGTGGGATGTCATGGCGCAGGGATGCTGCATCTACGGCGTCAAGGATGTTCATCTACGTACCTTTTTCTCTTTGCTGATAAAAGCACTCGCTGTGGCGGTG
>WLHG01000117.1 GCA_009702845.1 Actinomycetota bacterium | reverse complement strand
GCCTGTCTATTTTCAATGACGGAGACAGATATGCGGGGGATTTTGCGTAATAAAGATTTGAGCGATGAAGAAAAGCGTGAGAATCTAGTTAAAGCCTTTCATTCAACGATTAAGGCAAAGCTTCCTGGACATGGAATTAATGATCCAAGTTTCATTCAACCAACTCGGCCGATGTCGGCAATCGGAGGTTAGTAATGAGCGAAGAGCCCTTAGGCCTTGAGCAGGCATATTCGGTAAAGACTCCTGATGATAATCGCCGCCTATATGCGGCATGGGCGGCCACCTATGAGTCCTCTTTTGTAGATGCCAAGCAGTATCGCTATCCAAAGGCGATCGCCGAAGTTTTCAACGATGTAGTTGGCCCAGTTACACGAGTGCTAGATATCGGCACTGGTACCGGATTAACTGGAATGTATCTCACTCGATTGCGCCCAGGTGTTGTTATTGATGGAATGGATATTTCTCCAGAGATGTTGGATCAAGCGAAGTTGAAAAAGCGCGAAGATGGAAGCGTTGTTTATCGCGAACTATATGAGCGAGATTTAACGAGAAGCGTGCCCAATGAGAACGCACCCTATGAGGCGCTATTTAGCTCTGGCACATTTACGCATGGTCATTTAGGTCCAGAGTGCTTGCGAAATCTGTTGCCCCTGCTTACCCATGAGGGATGGTTAGTTGTCGGCGTCAACAATGAGCACTTCGAAGCTAGGGGTTTTGCGGGGGAGTTGGATTCACTCGTTGCCTTAGGTGTGATTGATCCACCTACGATTATTCGAATCGATGTCTATGAACCTGGCAGTGTGCATTATGGTGATCAAGCCAGAGTGATTATTACTCGCGCAATTAATTAACTAACGGCTTCGTCCACAAACTGAAAACAGGTTTGTTAATTTTGTCGGTCCGCACATTTATTCTCAAGAACAAATACAGAACCCCGGCCGTTTGATCGGTACTCAACCGAGTACTACAGGGACGGTTCCGGGGTGTTCACGAGAAAGATACCTCCTTGCGATGACAAAAGCCAACACAGGAATCTGGGAATTCACAATTAAACACTTCACTATCTATCGAATGAACACGTACCTACGTAGTTCATTAGGCAATCACGAGCGTGCTGTCGCACTTTATCGATGGAACTCCGAATTAGCTTCGGCCTATTGGGAGGCTATTGCATACATTGAAGTCGCTCTGCGTAATCTTTTGGATAGAAAAATGACACAGCGTCAGATTTCCCTGGGAAGAAGCACGCATTGGATTTTTGATGACAATTATGAAATGGGCAGAAGTAATGATCCCAACATAGTGTCAAAGCAGCCCTTTAAGGAGATTGCCGATGCAATGCGCCGAGTAAGAAAAAATGGGAAACCATTGACTCCTGATCAGATAATCTCTGAACTCTCTTTTGGCTTCTGGCATCAATTAGTTTCAAAGAAGCAGTTATTCCTGTGGCCAGAGCTAGCCTCTGGCTTCGTCAATGCGCCAAGTCGAAGACAGAGCTATATTTCCAATCTAACCCTTGAAATTAGAGACTTAAGGAATCGAATAGGTCACCACCATCGCTTGGGGTTTGATTCAATTGAGAGTGGTTTTCAGATCATAAATCAATTAGCTGGTTCGATTGATGAAGAGTTAGTTGCATGGATAGAGAGTGGCTCACGAATTAACCAATTAATTGAGAATCATCCGATGAAGTCCCATTTATTGCCATAGAGATCTACGAAGACGATTACTTTTCCATACTCCTCAGTGCGCGGCAGGTCGATGAAAACCACGCCCGCTGCCTTCATACGCGAATAATCTGCATCGAAGGTATCGGTGTGTAAGAAAAAGCCAACTCGCCCGCCCGTTTGATTTCCAATGCGAGATGCTTGAGCCTCAGTTGCCGCACGTGCCAGAAGAATCGATGCACCCTGGGTTCCAGGGCGAACTGTTACCCAACGTTTTTCGGGGGATAGGACAGTGTCTTCGGTCAGAGTAAAACCCAGGGTGTTTGTGTAGTAATCGATTGCTCGGTCATAATCGTCGACAACAATTGTTGTCATTGCAAACTCCATGGCCATAAGCGCAGGCTACTTTGAATTAGCGCAGGGAGCGAAGAACGGCAGTTACCTTGCCTAATATTTCGCAAGCATCGCCATCGATTGGTGCGAAGTCATCGTTAGCTGGCAGCAACCAGATGTGGCCGCCCTTTCGAGAAAATGTCTTTACCGTTGCTTCGCCATCGATCATCGCAGCAACGATTTCGCCATTGTTGCAATCCTTTTGTGCACGGATCACGACGTAATCTCCATCGCAGATTGCGGCATCGATCATGGACTCGCCAACTACTTTGAGCATAAATAATTCTCCGCTGCCAACGATTGATTCTGGTAGCGGGAATGACTCTTCGATCTCTTGCTCGGCGGTAATTGGACCACCGGCTGCAATGCGCCCAACGAGTGGAACTAAACGTGTCTTATCGACAGGTGCGCCGTTTTCCTCGGGCGTTAGTTCAAGGGCGCGGCCTTTGCTTTCATCACGACGGATAAAGCCCTTGGCCTCCAGGATTTCAAGCTGGTACTTAACCGATGCGGTACTGGTCAGGCCAACGGCGGCGCCGATCTCTCGCATGGAGGGGGCGTAGCCATGGTCATTCATCGAGGCCTGGATGACGGCCAAAATCTCGGACTGGCGCGGGCTTAGGCCGGCGGCTGGGGGGTTCTGTGTGCTCATAGGTAGATGGTGACAGATATTCACCCAAAATTCAAACACCTGTTCGAAAATAACTTGCCTTTTGTCAGTGGCGTGGTGTTTAATTGACCTATTCGAACAAGTGTTCGTATACCTTCCCCAAGGTAGTTGGCAAGAAAAAGTGCGAGGAGAACGACATGAGCGCAGTTACATTTATTTCAGTAGCCTCTCAAAGCAGTGTAAATCAAGGGTTTTTCGCCAATCCGTCGGGTGCCTTGTCGCGCCGTGGTCGCCTTGCCCGCACTGTTGTCGTCCTCTCCTTAAGCGTTGTTATGGCCGCCGGATTTGCCGCCCGTTCAGGGGCAGGCGATCAAGTTGTTCACGCCACCTCATATACGACCGTTGTAGTTCCAGCAGGGGCGACTCTCTGGGCTGTGGCCTCGGCCTATACCAGCGGTGATGTGCAGGCGATGGTCGAGGCGATCCGCGAGGCAAACAATCTTCCTGGCTATGACGTTGCAGCTGGCGCTCGCCTTAGAGTCCCCACTTCGTAATCTCTGGAGTAGATCGGCCCTTAGTGATAGCCTTTACTTATGACTCCTAAGGTAAAGGCTAAGAAAAGCGCGAAGCGGTCTATTCCAAAAGTTAAAGAACCCGCGCAACGTAAGGGGCGAACATCCACATCCCGACTTAGCTCTAAAAACCAATTGACAGTACCCGTAGATATTCTGCGAAGAGTAGGTCTAGAGGCAGGGGATGAAGTGGAATTCGTAGTTAATGACGCTGGTTTTATCGAAGTCTTGAGAGCACCGAATGTTAATAGAGGTTTATTGAATTTAGCCGGTAAGTATGGAGAGCTCTTTGCAGATTTTGATCTAGAGGCTGAGCGTGATTCATGGGAGCGATAATTCTTGACTCATCAGTTGTTATAGCTTTTTTAAACTCATCTGATAAACACCATGTGGCTGCTAATTCTGCAATTGAAGGATCTAACTCGATCTTTAAAATCTCGATTCTTACTGTTTCTGAGGTTCTGGTGAAGGCTTCAGGGGAGAGTGAGAAAAGAAAGAGGGAGCTACTTGCTGACCTATCCAAAGAGTTCTCTCCCTTCTTCCCCTTTGATCTCGAGGTTGCCGTCCTTGCCGCCTCTGTGAGAGCCAAGAGCCCATTGCGACTTCCAGATGCCATCATTAGTGCCACGGCTACCATAAATAAGGCCGAGCTCTGGAGCTGCGATGCTCGGCTGGCCAAGGCCCACAAAGGGGCGCGCTTAATCTCCTAGGTGTGGTGAGTGCTACCCCGACACGCCGTTCATGCGGAATTTACCTACTCGACAGGCAAACCCTCGTGCAATGCTTTATAGTTCCCACTAGATGTAGGGGTCACAGTGACTAAAACTTCCATAAGTAGTGTTTTTAGGGTAGTTTTGGAAATCCCCTCTT
>WLHG01000116.1 GCA_009702845.1 Actinomycetota bacterium | reverse complement strand
CACGGATTATTGGTTTACGAGATCATTCCGGCTTCCTCGGCCCGCTTCCCCTGCCTCAACATCCAAAGTCGAGACCGTTCACCCCCAAGATTTATTGTGCTTTCACACATAGAACTTGGAGAAAAAGAAACGTATTTCTTATCCCCTATTTAATTGTCAACTACTGCTTGCCGTCGCAACATCGCCTCAAAAATTGAGGTATCGAAGCGGCGGTGAATCAATTGTAGGTCAACAAAGCGGAGTTTCATAATCTACAGATCTCACGCTTAGTTACACAGAGTTAATAAGCGGCGCAGGTTCGGAATTGCCTTGGAGCCAGATTTGCAGCCAGGAGTATGAAGAAATCCTATCTTTGTCTCAATTCCAAGCAATCTAAATATCGGCAGATACATCAAGTTTCATGGATTTCGAAATACTGCCTGGCGAAAAATCGAAGCCACCAGCCATGGATTGCTTTTCCTTGAAAAACTGTGAATCAATCCTCGTAGCGCTTAGAAGCCTTGCCACTCTTTCCAGAACTGCCTCGCGAAACTACGCGAGCAACTTCTCGATCTGCCTCGCGGGCCTTAATCGCCTCACGCTTATCGTGGGCTTTCTTTCCGCGGGCAACTGCGATTTCAACCTTGGCTTTTCCATCTTTAAAATAAAGGGAGAGCGGAACCAATGTTGTTCCTGAGTCTTTAAGCTTTGCAATCAACTTTGTGAGTTCGGCCTTATGTACAAGTAGTTTGCGATCGCGCCGCGGGGTGTGATTCGTCCACGTGCCCTCGGTGTACTCAGGGATATGAACCCCGCTGAGCCACAGCTCTCCATCGTTGACCATAGCAAAACCATCGATGAGCGATGCTCGCCCTAGACGCAGAGATTTAACCTCTGTTCCCATGAGAACTAATCCGCACTCAAAAACATCCTCGATTGAATAATCGTGGCGCGCCTTCTTATTTTGGGCAATGAGCTTGCGACCTACCTCTTTGACCATCTGCCCATCACCGCCCTCACTGTAAAACGAGTTTTCTCGCTCTATTACTACGGTGCTTATTCTCTCATTAAGAACGCAGTGATTAGACCTATTAATACCGTTGCGGTGTAATCATCAAAGCGAAAATACAGGTGCTGCGGTGACTTTGTAGGTAAATCGCAGATTAGTAAAGGAAGCTGCGGCGATTAGACCTTTAGGTAGCGGCGCAGCGTAATAACTGATGCGACGGTCGATACAAATAAACCCGTAGCCAGTAGATAGCCCGATGCTACCCAGACTTCATTCCAGCCAAAGAACTTCGTGAATGTCAGAAGAGGTGCAACCTTGGAGTCGACGACGCTTTTAAGCGCAGCCAATAATCCCGTCGCCAATCCCCAGCCGATAATCGCTGAAATAACGCCTTCAAGGAGAAATGGAAGTTGAATCGACCATGATGATGCACCGACAAGCTTCATCACACCTGTTTCGCGGCGCCGGTTAAAGGCGGCGATTCGAAGTGTGTTACTAATCAATAGCGCTGCCGTTAGTACTGATGCCAATCCAACTAAGAGAGCTCCGTTGCGCAGAACTTCTAGGAGCTTAAAGAACTTCTCTAAAATGCTCCGCTGATCTTGGACAACATCTACCCCTGGGCGACCAGAGAATGCACTAACGATTACTGCAAATTGAGTTGGATCCTTTAGCTTCACACGAAATGACTCTGGAAGCTGATCGGCAGATACATTTGCCGCGATTGCTGAGTCCTTAAATCTCTCTTGGAAACGCGTGAATGCTTGTGCCTGTGACTCATAAAAAACGCTATCAACGGCGGCCATTTCCTGGATGTCTTGTTGAATCGCAAGGCGCTGCGCCGATGTAACTACTCCGCCAGAACATGATGGTGATTCTGAGAGTGAGCCGCACAAGAATACGGAGACCTCAATCTTGTCGTACCAATAATCCTTCATCGCTCCAACCTGGGCATTGGCTAGCAGGCCGACGCCAAGTAGTGAGAGGGAGATCGCGGTTGTGACGATTACAGCAAATGTCATCGTCATATTTCGACGTAGGCCAATGCCAACTTCACTTAAGAGAAACCGTGCGCGCATGCTCTACCCTCTCCCGAAGTTATTTATCGAAAGCTGTTCACTATGCATGGTCATCGAATTCACCAGTGATTTCCTTATCCCGTGTATCCGTAGACGCCGCGAACTTGATCGCGGATTACATGGCCCAGATCTAATTCAATAACTCGCTTGCGCATCTGATCAACAATTCCCGAATCATGAGTTGCCATCAAAACAGTAGTGCCCTCGCGATTGATTCGATCGAGCAGCTTCATAATTCCAACACTTGTTGCTGGGTCAAGGTTGCCAGTGGGTTCATCGGCGATCAAAATCGGCGGGCGACTTACATAGGCGCGAGCGATGGCGACGCGCTGTTGTTCTCCGCCAGAGATCTCAGAGGGCAAACGATCTCCTTTATCTTCAAGACCAACTAGTTCGAGCACCTCAGGAACTTCGCGGTTAATCTCCTTCTGCGAATATCCCAATACATGCAGAGTGAATGCCACGTTTTCAGTAATAGTTTTATTTGGAAGCAAACGGAAATCTTGAAAGACCGTTCCCACCTGTCGGCGAAGCTCTGGAACTTTGTGATTAGCTAGCGTTCCAAGATCTTTTCCAGCCACATGAATAACACCCGATGTCGGACGATCCTCACGAAGAATCAAACGAAGAAATGTTGACTTACCAGATCCAGATAATCCGACAAGGAAGACAAACTCACCCTTGAGAATCTCTAGGTTTACGGAATCCAGCGCTGCTCGATCTTGCCCCGGGTAGATCTTGGTGACATTCTCAAAGCGAATCATCTAAATCTCCCGAAATATTTCAGGCCCACGTTCTACTTCGCCGTGAGCGCTCTGGACCTAGTTTATGTATGTATCCTGGAAATCGACACTTCTAACGCGCAACTGAGCCTAGAAAATCTGTGATTTATCTGATGCTCGGCCCCATAATCCAATGTGAGCGACGAATTCTGCCTGCTGGAATTAGCTGGAGCGGCGCCATCTAATGCCGGCTTCGATGAACTCGTCAATCTCACCATTTAAAACCGCCGACGTATTTCCAGTTTCATAATTAGTACGTAGATCTTTCACCATTTGATACGGGGCAAGAACATATGAGCGCATCTGATTTCCCCATGACCCCGAATTATCGCCTTTAAGAGCGTTCATCTTTGCCACCTCTTCTTGACGACGGCGCTCTAATAATTTTGACTGCAAGACGGCCATTGCCGTTGCCTTGTTTTGAATCTGTGAACGTTCATTCTGACATGAGACGACAATGCCTGTCGGAATATGCGTTAAGCGAACGGCCGAGTCAGTTGTGTTAACACCTTGACCACCGGGGCCTGATGAGCGATAGACATCAGTGCGAACCTCTTTTTCATCGATCTCAACGTGATCACTTTGTTCTACAACCGGAACAACTTCAACGCCGGCAAATGATGTGTGGCGACGGCTCTGGCTATCAAATGGTGAAATGCGAACCAAGCGATGTGTTCCCTGTTCCACAGACAGGGTTCCATATGCATAAGGTGCAGTAACGCGAAATGTCGTTGACTTAATACCGGCCTCTTCTGCATAGGAAGTTTCCAAAACATCTACAGGAAAATTGTGGCGCTCGCAGTAACGCAGATACATACGCATAATCATCTCGGCCCAATCAGCTGCCTCGACACCGCCGGCCTCAGAGCGAATCGTGATCAGCGCATCGCGATCGTCATACTCGCCATTGAGAAGCGTCTGAACTTCTAGCTCTCCGATCGATTTCTTTACGGCATCTAACTCTCGCTCGGCATCGGCGACTGCGCTTCCATCGGGCTCACTTTCTGCAAGCTCAAAGAGAATAGGTAGATCTTCTACGCGCCTACGAAGCCCCGTAAGTTTGTTAATCTCGGCTTGAACGCGGGATAAACGGCTCGTAACTTTCTGGGCATTCTCTGGCTCATCCCAAAGATTAGGGACGCCCGCCTCTTCCTCTAAAACCAAAGCTTGGGCACGCAGTTTTGGAAGGTCTAAAACCTTTTCAATAGAGACAAGAGTCGCATCGATCGCATCGATCTCTAATCCATATTCTCGGGCGGCCATGCATGAAGGATAGCCCAGTACT
>WLHG01000115.1 GCA_009702845.1 Actinomycetota bacterium | reverse complement strand
CGGATCTTTGCTCACCCTCAGATAGTGTCATACGGGGCAATAACAGGTAAATTAGAGAGGTGCTCAACAACCTCCCCTATGGCGTACTGCGTGCATTCCTGACGCCCTTTTTGATGAGCGCCTTTAGGCCCAAGGTTAAAGGCCTCCGCAACGTACCTGGCAAAGGGCCAGTCATTATCGCCTCAAACCACCTCTCCTTCAGCGATTCAATATTTATGCCATTGGTAGTTCCGCGCAAAGTGACCTTCTTGGCCAAGAGTGAGTACTTCACATCTCCAGGAGCTAAGGGATTACTAAAGAAGTTAACTTTCATCGCCCTTGGCCAAGTACCGGTCGATCGATCGGGCGGACGTCGAAGCGAGGCAGCTCTTATTACAGGTTTAAAGGTCTTGGCAGAAGGTGATTGCCTAGGAATTTACCCAGAAGGTACACGCTCACCCGATGGACGTTTATATAAGGGTCGAACTGGAATTGCTCGTCTTGCAATCGAATCCGGGGCTCCAGTGATTCCAGTTGCAATGTCTAACACCGACAAGATTCAACCGACTGGAAAGGTTATTCCTAACTTACATCGAGTTGGAATGATTTTTGGTGAGCCCATGTACTTCGACGGTGATTCAACTGATTTGCAGTACCTACGCGTTGTGACCGATCAGATCATGAATAAGATTCAGGAGATGTCTGGCCAGGAATATATAGATATCTACGCTCCGAAGAAGAGTAAACCCGACGATATAAATGTATCTGGCGAAGAGGATTAAAGCTTATCTAAAGCGATTCTTGAACTCAGATAGGTACATGTAGTGCACTCCGAACCGGCATCGGGTAGATCGCCCTCTAGAACTCTAATGAACTCCTCGATAGTTGCTAAGAAGTTGGCAACGTCTCGCTCAACGGCTAAATACTTTTGAGTAACTGAGAATCCATAAGAATCTTTATTCTCACCACTTGCCGAGACTGGGTTCCAAACTAATAAACCAATTGATGCAACGGTCGCGGCCTTACCTGCAGCTGGATTTTCGAGTGCATAGGCATAGGCCTCTAACTGCGGAGAGTAGAAGGCGCCATTATCGCGAGCGCTATCTGAGACTTTGCAGTCGATCAGACCAATAGTCCCATCCTCATTAGTAGATACAAGATCGTATTTTCCAAGAATGCGCCAACGCGTATCAACACCATTGACTTGAATCGGCTTACTCTTTACCCACTCGCCCCATTTAGTAACGGTGCCTGGGCGCAGCGATGGATCAATAGTTGGCATATCTGCGCGGTGGAAGTGCTCCTCCTGCATATTTGCAAAGGTTCCAACGAGTGGAAACTGACCGGGCATTATTAACTTGTACCAGTATTTAATCCACAGACAGCGCTTACATGTTGATAGACCAAAGGTTAGATCTGATGGAGAGATATTTTCGCGCGCTGGCTTGGCTGGTTTATTCATAGGGTCATTCTCTCGTTAGGCACTGACAATGGCTGCGATTAATACCGTCAGGCCCAAGATAATCATGATGGATCCACCCGTTGCACGTAATTTCTCCAAGCGTTGAGCATCTGTTGCCAGCCAGGTCCTCGCCGTTCCTGCCAATATTCCCCACGTGCCATCAGAGAGGAATGCAAGAATTGCAAAGATTGCACCCAACAGGATCAGCTGGGCGGTAACGCTGCCACGTTCTCGATCGATAAATTGAGGCAACACGGCAGCATAAAAAACAATTGCCTTGGGGTTCAGCGCTCCTACCCAGAAACCATCTCTGATCGAACGTCGAATACTCGGTGCGACATCACCTTGATTTGTCATATCGGCGGCATGAACTCGTCTATGCCTTATCGCATCGATTCCTAGATAGATTAAGTAGAGGCCGCCGGCCCATTGAACGCCTTTATAGGCCAGCTCTGATCGCTGCAGGATTGGTCCAAGACCAAGGGCGACGAAGACTGATAAGAGAAACATTCCAATTGCATTTCCCGCAACTGTGAATACGGCTATTTTTCGACCCCATGCAATTGCACGCGCTAAAGTAAATAAAACACTGGGTCCTGGTGCCAACATGATGACCATCGCGGCCACGAGATATTCAGTAAGCCGCGATGGAATCACCATGAATGCAGTTTAGTTGTTACCTCGTTTTGTGGCAATTGAGTGAAGAACTCTGTAGCCAACGATTGCAACCAAGGTAGCGTTGATAATTCCACTGAATGTGTAATCTCCGCTAGTCCATGACATATCTGAGATGCCAATAATCAAAGCAGAGGCTGCGATGATTAAATTAGTTGAGTTAGCAAAATCAACTTTGCCCTCAATCCAAATACGAGCGCCCAGTACACCTATCATTCCAAAGAGTGCTACACCAACGCCGCCTAGGGCACCGACTGGAGTAGAGCTAAGGACTGCACCAAACTTAGGTGAGAGTGATAGACCAATTGCGCCAACACCTGCGATCCAATAAGCAGCAGTTGAATAGACTCGAGTAGCGGCCATTACACCGATGTTTTCGGCATATGTAGTTGTGCCTGAACCGCCGCCGATACCTGCAAGTGTTGTTGCAAGTCCATCGGCCATAAGCGCTGTTCCCATTTGATCATCGAGATTCTTACCTGTCATTGCAGATACGGCCTTAACATGGCCGACGTTTTCTGCAATTAAGACAAGAACAACTGGCAAGAAAAGGACAATTGCTTTGGCATCAAATGTTGGGTTAGTAAATGTAGGCAGCGCAAACCACTTAGCTGCGGTAATTCCATCGGTATTGACATCGCCCATCGCAAAAGCTGCGGCGTAACCGATAACTAAACCTGCAAAGATGCTAATTCGGTTTAAGAATCCGCGTGAGCCGGCGGCGATTAATGCAATCGATGCCAGAGTAATCAGACCAATTACGGGACCTGCGGCAAAGTTATTTTTTGCAGCCCCTGCCAAGTTAAGTCCGATGACCATGACGATTGTGCCTGTGACTACAGGTGGCAACATCCAGTTGATCCATCCAATTCCGGCTTGGCGAACAATTAAACCGACAGCTGCCAAGATCAGACCGGTAACAACTACGCCACCAAGGGCGGCCGACATGCCACCGCTAGTTTTAGCTGCAGCGATAGGAGCCAAGAATGCAAAGGATGAGCCGAGATAGCTAGGGACTTTGTTTTGTGTAAGTGCTAAGAAGAGAAGAGTTCCAACTCCAGAGAAGAAGAGTGTGGTCGTAGGGGGAAAACCCGTGATGATTGGGACGAGGAAAGTTGCACCAAACATCGCAGCGATGTGCTGAAGACCCACACCGAAGGTACGGGGCCAGGTCAGGCGTTCATCGGTCGATACGACCGCGCCTTGGGATATTGATTTTCCATCTCCATGCAGTTTCCATGTAAGTAGAGACATCTAACGTCCTATTCCTAAGGGCCCATCGGCTTTGATGAGCGCTAAAACTCAGGGTACGGGGTCCTAGCGCCTTACTGAGGCGTACGCCACACCTTTTCCCGGCCGAGTTGCAGCCTATGAACTATCGGGTTACATTACGGTTCGATATATCGATACGATATATAGTCCGATAGGTCAGGAATGGAGGCAGGCCCGATGCGCTCACGCAGTGACTCTCTCGAGTTTGCACTCCTTGGCCTGTTATCCCAGAGCCCCCTTCACGGCTATGAGCTGCGCAAGCGCATGGGAAGCATCTTTGGCCCATTTCGCGCCCTCTCATTTTCGGTTCTGTACCCACAGCTTCGCCGAATGATGGAGGCGGGGCTTATCGCCGAAACTCTCGTCGAGGCTACATCTCGGCGCTCGCGAATCGTCTATGACGTCACTGAAAAAGGTTTGACGAGGTTTTCTGATCTGACCGAGACGGTTAGTCCAGATACATGGGAGGACGAGGGCTTTGAAATTCGCTTCGCATTTTTCTCCCCAACATCATCAAAGAACAGAGTGAGAATTCTTGAGGGACGCCATCGTCGCCTCAAGGAGAAGGCAGAGATTCTGCGCGGTGAACTCGAGAAGTCACCGATTGGAATCGATAAATATCTAGAGGAGTGGCGACGCCATTCACTGGATTCAGCTGATCGAGAGATCGCTTGGCTGGAAGACATGATCAAAACCGAGAGGAAATAAAGTGAACATAACAACCGGTAAAGGCGACATCCGTGTTGCAATAATTGGCGTAGG
>WLHG01000114.1 GCA_009702845.1 Actinomycetota bacterium | reverse complement strand
TTGGCGCGCTTAATTCTTGATTACATTCGCATGTTCGCCCGTAACTGGAGACCAAGCGGAATTGTGCTCTACTTAGTAGAAGCGGTTTATGCAATTACAGACCAACCCATGCGCTTTGTTGGCCGGTTCATTCCACCACTTCGCCTAGGTGCAGTCAGCTTGGATATGAGTTTTATAGTTCTCTTCTTTGGAGTTCAGTTATTAATGGGACTTGTTAGTGGGCTTTAGCAAGTATTACAACTAATCCAAACTCACTCTCTCTAGTACTCATAGAAATATCGCGCTCCATAGTTAAGGCCAATACCTCATCTTGAATATGTAAGGTGTGAGCCTCTATGGCGTCGGCGATTTCCTGCGTTGAATTCCACTTCACTGTAATTCGGTCAGATATCTCAAAGCCATCACTCTTGCGACGCTCTTGGATAAAGCGAATAACCTCTCGTGCATGTCCTGCCAGAATAAGGATGGGCGTGAGCTCTAAATCAAGAGCGACGCTCTCCCCATCGTGCGAGGCAACCATCCATCCACTTTTGGGTACCTCTGTAATGACTAGATCTTCAAATGTAATTTCCCAAGCGCCAACAGTGGTTGTTCCCGATGCTCTTAATGTTTTTACTAATGCCGCTGCATCGCTGGATGCGATTGCCTTCGCGATTTCTTGAACCGCTCCACCAAATTTTGCACCAAGCGTTTTAAAGTTTGCCTTGATAGTGATGTCAACTAAATCGCCATCGGCGTTAGCGATATCTTCTAGGGCGATGACATTGAGTTCGTCGGCTATTTGTTCGCGCATTTCGACAGGTAAAGCTGCCCAACCGCTAGCGGCAATTAAAGCTCGCCCTAAGGGCTGGCGGATTTTAATACCTGACTCTGCTCTCGAAGCACGACCTAGCTCAACAATTCGGCGGGTAAGGGCTACTTGCTGACTTAGTTCACTATGTATCGCATCGATATTTGCGACTGGAAAATCAGAAAGATGTACGGATGCGACGGCCCCTGATTCTGTTGGTCGCACGAGCTCTTGCCAGACCTGTTCTGTAATAAATGGCACCATGGGTGCAAGTAACTGTGTAAGAGTTTTTAAGCACTCGTGCAGGGTTGCCATGGCGCTAACGTCACCATCCCAGAAACGTCGTCGCGATCGACGCACATACCAGTTGGATAGATCGTCAATGAAGCGGGCTAATGCGCGGCCGGCGACCTGTGTGTCAAAATCCGTTAACGCTTCATCGACTTCGGTGACTAATGAATTGAGTTCTGAGATTATCCATCGATCCATTAACGGACGATCGGCAAGGGCAGGAGACTGACTCAACTCAAAATTAGATGCATGTGCATAGAGAGAGTGGAAGGAAACGGTGTTCCAGTACGTCAAGAGAGTTTTCCTGACCACTTCATTGATTGCATCATGTCCAACGCGACGGGCGGCCCAGGGTGAACCAGCTGCCAACATGTACCAACGCACTGCATCGGCGCCATGTTGATCCATGAGTGCCATTGGCTCAATAACATTTCCGACATGCTTGCTCATCTTGCGGCCATCTTTATCCAAAATGTGGCCAAGGCACAGAACGGATTTGTAAGAGGACTTGTCAAAGACCAAGGTTCCAATTGTCATTAACGTATAGAACCAGCCACGAGTTTGGTCGATCGCCTCAGCGATAAAATCGGCTGGGTATGCGGCTTTAAACTTTTCTACTGAACCCTCTTTGTGAGGGTATCCCCACTGGGCAAAAGGCATGGCGCCTGAGTCATACCAGCAGTCAATTACTTCAGGAACACGGACCATGGTGGATGAACACTCGGCACATCCGAAGGTTATGTCATCGACAAAGGGACGGTGAGGGTCAAGATTGGATAGCTCTTTACCGGCTAGCGCGCCTAACTCTTTGAGCGAATCAACGCAAATTTCATGCTTGTTCTCACATCGCCAGATAGGAAGTGGTGTACCCCAATAGCGGTTTCGTGAAAGCGCCCAGTCGATATTGTTGTTGAGCCAATCGCCATAACGACCATCTTTAATAGTTTCGGGATGCCAATCAGTAGCTGCATTTTCACGCAGTAGAGCATCCTTGATCGAAGTTGTGCGGATATACCAGGAAGGTTGCGCATAGTACATAAGCGCGGTGTGGCAACGCCAACAATGAGGATATGAGTGCTCGTAAGGTTGATGCTTATAGAGAGAGCCATTGGCTCTTAACTCTTTGACTAAAACTTTATCGGCATCTTTAAAAAACATTCCTCCAACAACTGGTACATCAGGTAAGAATCTTCCATCGGCGGCGATTGGATTTACTACCGGCAGTCCGTAGGAGCGGCAAACAGCCAGGTCATCTGCTCCAAAGGCGGGGGATTGATGAACTAATCCTGTGCCATCTTCAGTTGTGACATACGTTGCAAGAACAACGTAATGCGCATCTGGAATATCAACGTAGTTGAATGGTCGGGTATAGGTAGTGTGTTCTAACTCTTTTCCAAGTACCCGCTTAAGAATCTTCTTCTCGCCTTTAAGGCAATCGATCAAAGCCTCGGCAACGATGAGAACTTCGCTCTTTTCCTCATCCGTGACTTCAACAACGACGTAATCAACATCTGGATGAACTGCAATGGCGGTGTTTGAGACCACAGTCCAAGGAGTGGTTGTCCAAACAAGTAGCGATGCATTTATTAGAGCAAGTTCACCGGACGTCACGGGAAATCTTACAAAGACTGATGGATCGGTAATGGTTTCATAGCCTTGAGCTAACTCGTGATCGGATAATCCAGTTCCACAACGCGGACAGTATGGGGCGACTCGATGATCTTGAACGAGAAGACCTTTCTTCCAAATCTCTTTTAAAGACCACCACACGCTTTCGACGTATTCAGGCGACATCGTCCAATAGGCCTGATCGAAATCGACCCAGAAACCCATGCGATCGGTCATGTCGCTAAAAGCGCTTACATGTCGCTGAACAGATTCGCGGCATTTATCGTTGAAGGCAGCTACTCCAAATTTTTCGATATCGCCCTTACCGTTAAAGCCCAACTCTTTTTCAACAGCGATCTCAACTGGAAGTCCATGACAGTCCCAGCCGGCTTTGCGGGTTACGAAGCGGCCCTTCATCGTCTGAAAGCGTGGGAAAACATCTTTAAAAACTCGCGCCTCAATGTGATGCGTCCCAGGCATTCCATTGGCAGTTGGGGGACCCTCATAAAAGCTCCAAGGAGCGGCACCTGTTCGAGCGGCAACGGTTTTATGGAAAATATCGTTATCGCTCCAGAATTTAAGAATTTCATGCTCGAGGGCAGGCAGATTGACCGATGCAGAGATGCTACGAAAAGACATATGAAAAGCCCCCAAGAAAACTTGGAGGGACGGGAGCTGCTATCGCAGATCTCGCGGTACCACCCGCCTTGCGCATACCTTCGCGCCACTTAAATAACTAACCCGGGCCGGTTCTAGATGCGTTTTGCACTCATTTCTTCCAGCGAGCTCGTGAGGTGATAGTCCCCGTCAACGCTCATTTCGAGTTAGTGGGGAGAGTCTAGGCCATCCCAAGGGATAAAAACACTTGTGGCGCAGTTGGTATAGGCGGGGCAATCGGCATAAGGTACGCGTCATGCCCAAGAAGCCTGTTAAGAAAGCCGTTGCAAAAAAGGCTCCTGCCAAGACGGCGCTAAAAAAGCCCGTTAAAAAAGCGGCCGTCACAAAGGCCCCAGTAAAGAAAGCTCCAGCGAAGAAAGCCCCAGTAAAGAAAGCTGTGGCAAAAAAGAGTGCAGTGCAATCCATTCCAGTAAAAAAAGCAGGTGCTAAGGCATCTACCACTAAAACCACTCTGACCGTTGATGAGAAATCTCAAACTGTTTCTGTCTCTACTGTAACTGCGCCCGTCTTAGTCCCTGTGGTCGAAGAGCGTCGATTAGTCATGCCGCCTCCACCGCGCCCTGCTAAGAATGGCAAGAAAGTTGCACCACTAAAACCAATTAAGAGTGCTCCGACACCTATTGTCGTGAGTGAATCTGAGACTCCATGGACACCTTCAGAGTTGAAAGTAATTCGTACCGAGATTTCAAAAGAGCTTGAGCGCCTGCGCCGTGAGCTAACAATTGTTGAACTTGAAATGGATTCCCTCATCCAAGAAGCAGGTGAAGGCGCGGGGGATGACCAAGCCGATGCCGGA
>WLHG01000113.1 GCA_009702845.1 Actinomycetota bacterium | reverse complement strand
GTTGGATCTCCAACTGCCCCAAGCAAAATAACATCGGCCTTTGCAATCTCGGCCAACGTGGCATCGGGCAGAACTTCTCCCGTACGGTGCCAGAAGGCTGCGCCTAAATCAAAGGCGGTTCGTTTAAATTCGATGTCGTATTTCTTAGACACGGCATCTAAAACCTTTAGACCCTCGTTAACAACTTCAGGTCCGATTCCATCGCCTGCGATAACGGCTAAATTAATAGTTTTCATTTAATCCACCAAAACAACTGCGCGAACGGATTCGGCACCTGTCTCTCTCTTTATCGTCGCCAAAAGCTCATCGCTCACATCTGAATCAACAGATAGAGCCATAAGCGCTTTACCGCCGGCGGCACTGCGTGCAACCTGCATTGCGGCAATATTGATTTTTGCTTGGCCTAATGTATGACCAACCGTTCCAATTACTCCAGGCTGATCGACATAGCGCAAGAAGAGAATATGTGCAGTTGGTGCAAGGTCAAGTGAGAAGGTGTCAATTCCAATAATCTTTTGCGTCTGTTTAATTCCCATGAGCGTTGCATCTACGGTAATTGACTTGCCACTTCCAGTTGCCGCGTGCAGAGATATCATTGAGCGATACTCAGCACTATCAGCTGTGGTTGTTACATTTGAAGTCATTCCACGTTCTGTGGCTAATCCAGGAGCGTTGACATACGTAACTTCTTCGGCGCCTACGGCAATTAATGCACCTTTAAGTGCGCTAATCGCAAGAATGGATGAGTCGTGTACTGAAATCTCGCCACGAACTTGAATATCCATGTGCACTGGAACTTCACCCAGAAGTTCGGTTGCAATCTGTGCCATTTTTTCAACGAGCGGCAGTGAAGGTCGAATCTCTTGGGCAATAACGCCGCCTTTAACGTTGACAGCATCGGGTACAAGTTCACCGGCTAGGGCTTTTCGAACCGATACAGCAACGGCAACGCCCGCACGCTCCTGTGCCTCATCTGTTGATGCACCTAAGTGAGGTGTAGCGATTACGTTATCTAATGTAAATAATGGCGAGTCAGTACAAGGCTCTGTTGCAAATACATCTAAACCAGCACCGGCGACTCGGCCTTCTCGGATTGCATCGTAGAGCGCAGCTTCATCTAATACTCCACCACGTGCAGCGTTAACAATGCGCACTGCCGGCTTAACCTTCTTCAATGCTTCAACGCCAATCAAATTGGCAGTCTCTTTCGTTTTAGGTAAGTGAATCGTAATGAAATCGGAGGTACGTAGTAGTTCATCGAGATCGACGAGCTTTACGCCAAGCTGTGCCGCGCGCGCTGGCTGCAAATATGGATCGTAGGCAATGACATTCATGCCAAAGGCCTGCATGCGTTGGGCTACTAACTGTCCGATGCGCCCGAAACCAATGATGCCAAGAGTCTTTTCAAAGAGTTCAGCGCCGGTAAATTTAGAGCGTGCCCACTTGCCGTTTCGAAGTGCAGCGTGAGCCGGTGAAATAAAACGTGCAGATGCAAGCAGTAAAGAGATTGCAAGTTCAGCGGCACTGACAATATTGGAAGTTGGCGCGTTGACAACCATCACGCCGGCAGCAGTGGCCGCGGCAATATCGACGTTATCTAGGCCAACTCCAGCTCGAGCAATTACTTTCAAGCCCTTGGCTGCGGCAATTGCTTCTGCATCCATTTTAGTTGCAGAGCGAATTAATACTGCGTCAACGCCATTTGCAAGGACAGCTAACAACTCGGTGCGGTTAGCCCCGTCGCAGTTAACTACGTCAAAATCTGGGCCCAACGCATCTAGCGTCGCTGGGCTTAACTCTTCTGCAATTAAAACAACGGGTTTAGCCACGCGCCACGCTGCCCTCTTTGAAATCATCGCCCTTTGAGGTTTTTATCCATGAAAACATCTTGCGAAGTTCGCGACCAACGACCTCGATTGGGTGAGCTTCGCCCTTGGCACGGAGCGCCTTGAACTCAACTGCGCCAGCCTCTTGATCATCAATAAAGCGCTTAGCAAATACTCCATTTTGAACATCGGCAAGAACGGCCTTCATATTCTCTTTTACACGTGGATCAATAACACGTGGACCTGAAACATAATCACCGAACTCGGCAGTATCAGATACTGACCAACGTTGCTTCGCAATTCCGCCCTCGTACATCAAATCAACAATGAGTTTAAGTTCGTGCAAGCACTCAAAATATGCAACCTCTGGCTGATATCCGGCTTCGGTCAAAACTTCAAAACCATACATAACTAGTTGTGATGCGCCACCGCATAGAACCGACTGCTCACCGAATAGATCGGTCTCAGTCTCTTCAGTAAAGGTTGTTAAAATTCCGCCTGCGCGTAAGCCGCCAATAGCTTTTGCATAGGAAAGTGTAAGTGGCCAAGCACCGCCAGTTGCATCCTGCTCAACTGCAACGATAACTGGAACTCCACGGCCTGCAGAGTATTCACGACGGACGATGTGCCCTGGACCCTTAGGTGCAACCATGCAGACATCAACATTTGCACTTGGCTTGATGTATCCATAACGGATATTAAATCCATGACCAAAGAACAGTGCATCGCCATCTTTAAGGTTAGGAAGAATTGAATCGGTATAAATATGGCGCTGAACGTGGTCAGGAGCCAAGATCATTATGACTGTTGCCTCTTTTACAGCCTCGGCAACGCTAACTACGCGCAGGCCTTCAGCCTCTGCCTTTGCCTTTGATGCTGAGCCATCTTTTAAACCAACGCGAACATCGACACCGCTATCGCGCAAGCTAAGTGCGTGAGCATGTCCCTGTGAGCCATAACCGATAATCGCAACTTTGCGACCCTGGATGATGGATAGATCGGCATCCTCTTCGTGATACATCGTTGCTGCCACGGTATTTCTCCTTTAGTTCTGATAATCGGGTTGGGTGTCATGGACTGCTGGTGCTGGGCTATTCGGAACTACTTCTTTAATTGCAATTACATTGATTAACTTGTCCAGCTGAGTAATTACTTGCTCAAGAGCATGACCTTCTAGGTTAACCACTATCTCCATTTTAGAGGTCTCAGGGTCACTAGTTGGACCAACCGATAAGCGCTCAATGTTGAAGGCACGGCGCGCAAATAGGCCGGCAACGCGGGCCAAGACGCCAGGTGAGTTTTCGACGATTACTTCGAGGGTGTGTTGGGCCATTTTAGAGCTCCTGTGAATCCCAGTCGGGCGCGGTCTCTCGCGCAATCATGATGTCATCATTAGATGTTCCGGCTGCAACCATTGGCCACACCATTGCATCGCGATGTACTCGGAAATCAACTACCACTGGCTGATTATTAATACTCATTGCTTTTTCAATCGTTGCATCGACATCTTCGGGGCGATCACAACTTAAGCCTACGCAGCCCATCGCCTCTGCCAACATTGGAAAGTTAGGTACGCGCTTTGATTCAAGGCTTGTATTTGAATAGCGACCTTCGTAGAACAGGGTCTGCCACTGACGCACCATGCCGAGTGATTCGTTGTTGATAATTGCAACTTTAATTGGAATGTTGTTGAGCGCGCACGTTGTTAACTCTTGGTTAGTCATCTGGAAACAACCATCGCCATCGATCGCCCATACGGTTGTATCTGGCGCTCCAACTTTTGCGCCCATCGCGGCAGGAACTGCATAACCCATCGTGCCGAGGCCTCCTGAGTTAAGCCATGTGCGTGGATTTTCATATGAGATAAATTGTGAGGCCCACATTTGATGTTGACCAACACCAGAGGCGAAAATCGCCTGTGGTCCAGAGATTTTTCCTAAGCGCTCGATTACATACTGAGGTGAGAGCGAACCATCTTTAGGTGTGTCATAACCCAATGGATACGCCGACTTCAACGAGTTCATTTGGCGCAGCCAAGAAGTTAGATCAGGGCGGTTCTTGGCCAGTGCTGCTTTAAGGGCTGGAATCAGCGCCGACATCGTATGGTGCAAATCTCCAAGTACTGCAACATCGGCAAAGCGATTCTTACCGATTTCAGCTGGATCAACATCGGCATGAATAACCTTTGCATTAACTGCAAAAGTTGAAAGCTTTCCAGTTACACGATCATCAAAACGTGCACCGAGAGTAATAAGTAAATCTGATTTTTGAAGTGCAGTAACGGCGGCAACGGTGCCATGCATTCCTGGCATTCCAAGATGCAATGGGTGACTATCTGGAAACGCACCGCGTGCCATGAGTGTCGTAACAACTGGAGCTCCCAGTAATTCAG
>WLHG01000112.1 GCA_009702845.1 Actinomycetota bacterium | reverse complement strand
TGCTTCGGCCGCTGTTTTCGCTGATTTTTCAGTAAAAGTCTTCATTTCAAACTGCTGTTGAATCTGCTTGTATGTGAGCGCCTTAGATTCAGCCTCTGCGATTCCATAACGTGTAGGAGTAGCGGCGTTATTGATCTTTGAGTTAATAGCTTCAATGACGATATTAACGTTTCGCAAATCCTTCTTTAGCTTTTCGCGCTCGTTCTTATCTTCCTCTTCATCATCGGCTTCAGAATCTGCTAAAGTAAATGAGCCCTTTGCCTTACTTGATTCATCAGAGAGAGTAACTACTCGAACCTTGTCCTCTGCTTCGGCGTCAACTAGTTCAACGGCTTCGGCGATAAGTGTTTCAACATCTTCAAGCTCTACCTCTTCAAGCTCTACTTCTTCTCCATCAATGCTTACTATCGCAGATTTTCCAGCCTTAGCCGCAGCCACAACAGGTGCTGGCTTTGGTTCAATAAGTGCATAATCTGCCTTCTTTAATATCCGTGCAGGTGTTCCAAGACCGGCTTTGCGAAGTTTTTCAATTATGTTTGGGATCTCAATGGCTAATGCACGAGCCTCATCAACTAAATCTTTATCAAGCTTCTTTGGAATACGGTTAATAGATGTAACTCCACGAAGTTCGAGCTCAGCTAAAATCTCATTGTTGCGGGTAACGGCATGCTTGGCATCGACTATCGCTTGAACATCTTTTGCCGTTAAATCTTTCTTCAGTTCAATCTTGACAGGTTTTGCAACGGCCTTCTTTACAGGCGCAGCCTTTTTCGCAACTGCCTTTTTCGCAACTGCCTTTTTCGCTGGCGCTGCCTTTTTCGCAACAGCTTTCTTCGCCGGCGCTGCTTTTTTAACTGCAGCTTTCTTTACAGGCGCGCTTTTTTTCGCAGCGTTCTTCTTGTTACCCTTATTTTTGAGCGCACTAAATACAGCCACAATCGTCCTTTGGTTTTATCAGCGATGCGCTGAAGCGATGTCTATATTATAATTTATCCACAGGGGTAAATGCACATCGAAAACACCGGTTTTAAGCGATTAAGAGAGTGCGAGCGCCTCTCGGATGACATTTCCCACGGATTCAACCTCAACGAGGAAGCCATCATGGCCAAAAGGTGATGAAATCGTTACTAAAGGGGCGGCAAATGGGGCGAGCTCGGCGATCTCAGCCTGCAGGCGCACGGGAAAGAGCCGATCTGTATCGATAGAGACTACGACTACGGGGATTTGGATTCCAGCCAAGGCCGCTGCAACTCCCCCTCGATCTCGACCAATATCGTGGCTATTCATCGCCTCGGTCAGAGCGATATAGGTATTTGCATCAAATCGAGCGGAAAGTTTGTCGGCTTGATGATCTAAATAGGATTCAACGGCAAATCGACCGGTGTCATCTCCCTGAAGCTCACGTCCAAAGCGCACATCCATCTCGGCCTCAGTGCGATAGGTCAGATGGGCTATCCGCCTGGCGATTCCCATTCCCTCAATTGGACCTAGCGCCTTGTCGTAGTAATCCCCGCCGTAATAATTGGGATCTGATTTTATCGCCCGAATCTGAATCGACGATGTTCCAATTTGATCCCCCGTTGCAACCGCCGATGAACCGATTGTGCAGATAGCTCCGACGCGATCTGGCAGCTGCACCGCCCATTCAAGAGAGCGCATTCCACCAAGTGAGGGTCCAACGGCCAGGCGGTATTTCTTAACTCCTAAGGCATCGGTAAAGGCCACTTCAGCTGCGACCATGTCTCGAATCGTCACCGATGGAAAGCGAGAGCCATAGCGCATGCCATCGGGTGCCATCGATGATGGCCCCGTTGTACCTTGGCATCCGCCAATCACATTCGGACACACTACAAAATACTTATCTGTATCAAATGGCAGTCCAGGGCCTACCATCGATGGCCACCAACCAGTCACATCCGACCAGCCGGTCAAAGCATGATTAACTAAAATCGCATTATCTTTGTCGGCATTTAATACGCCCCAACTGTGATAGGCGATAGTGACATCTTCTAACGTTTCGCCATCTTCTAGAAGTAAGTCACCGATATTTATAAAAAGGCGATCACCGGGTGCATGGGTTTCAAGCCATGCCCCGGTAACCGACGCCTTTGTTTGACTCATTACTTAGCTGCTGCGAACCCATCGCTGAGATCGGCCTTGATATCTTCGATGTCTTCAAGGCCAACCGATAGGCGAATCAAGCCAGGATTAACTCCGGCATTGAGTAGCTCTTCAGCAGATAGCTGCGAATGCGTCGTTGAAGCTGGGTGAATGACTAGGGATCGCACATCGCCAATGTTGGCAACGTGAGAGTGCAGTGTCAGCGCTTCAACAAACTTCTTGCCCGCTTCGATTCCGCCCTTGATTTCAAAGGAGAGAACTGAGCCCGAGCCCTTAGGCGCATATTTAGTAGCTAGTGCGTTGTATGGAGAGTTGGGCAGCCACGAGTAGTTCACTTTCTCTACTTGTGGATGAGCTGCAAGCCATGTTGCAACTGCCTTAGCGTTTTCTAAATGTTGCTTCATGCGAAGCGTCAACGTCTCGAGACCTTGTGCAAGTAGCCAAGCATTAAATGGGCTAACTGCCGCTCCAATATCGCGAAGCAATGTCAGGCGAATCTTAAAGATGTATGCCAGGTTTGCACCGAATGCACTACCGACACCGAGAGCTTGGGCATAGACCAGGCCGTGATAGGAAGGATCCGGTGTGTTAAAGCTCTTAAACTTCTCTGGATAGAGTGCGTAATCAAAGTTACCTGAATCTACAATTGCGCCAACAACTGCATTTCCATGTCCTGAGAGAAACTTAGTTGCAGAGTGCACAACAACATCTGCGCCGAACTCAATTGGACGAATGACGTATGGTGTTGCAACAGTGTTATCGACGATAAGTGGAACATGGCTCTCATGTGCAACCTTGGCTACGGCTGCAATATCTAAAATATCGTTATTAGGGTTTGAGATTGTCTCACCGAAAAACGCCTTGGTGTTCGGGCGCACTGCCTTGCGCCACTCCTCTGGATCATTGGGATTATCGACGAATGTAACTTCGACACCAAATGTTGGCAAGGTGTAGTGGAACAAGTTATATGTTCCGCCATAGAGATACTTTGATGAGACGATGTGATCGCCTGCAGTTGCAACTGCCAATACTGCAAAAGTTGTAGCAGCAGATCCCGATGCCAGTAGTAATGCTGCGACGCCACCTTCAAGAGATGCGATGCGCTTTTCAACGACATCCTGCGTTGGATTCATGATGCGGGTATAGATATTTCCAAGCTCTGCGAGTCCAAATAGATCGGCGGCATGTTTAGTGTCGCGGAATTGATATGCAGTTGTCTGATAGAGCGGTAGCGCGCGAGCGCCAGTTGTTGGATCTGCAACCTGCCCGGCGTGAATCTGACGGGTTTCAAAGGCTGCCTCGTCGAATGAAAATGATGACATGTTTTTTCGTTCCTCCCAGTTATGGGACCACTCAAAAGCTCACAGCCAACGTTGGCAGTAATACGGTTCGAGTGATCCACGCTTATCGATGGCGTTGTTGCTATCGATCTGGTCTTCACCCGGAGCACCCCACCGTGGTGGAGGGTTGCCGTCTAGCAAGCCGGGGCTATGCGCTAGAACTCATGACCTGGGAGGACTCTAACAGATGAACTCTTTAGTCAAAAATCCCGGCGGTGACCTTTGGGTGAAGCTCGGTTCGCATGGCGGCAAAGGCCGCGGCTGGCCAACCCGAACCGAAGACCCTACGCAACAAAATCGTCAGTGAATACGCTGGCTGGTCAAGGGTTGCACGCTCAAGGGCTTGATAGGCAAGGGGTATATCTGCGCGCTCATAGGCCAGGGTTGCAAAGAGACAGGCCACTGGGGCGACGTATCCCTCGGGGGCTACCTGAAGCAAGTAATGCCACATCCCCCAATAAGTTTGAAAACTCTGCGCGTTGTGTGAACCCAATGCAAAGTCACGTACTTGAATATCCGAGAGGCGGCCTAAGACTTTAGCGATATTGAGCGGGGTAGATGATTCAGCGAACTTTTCAAACTCACCCGCTAAATCGATTACCGCCGTTGCTCCATCACGTTGATGCTCATTGATGTCGGGTGAATCCTCAATGACGGCAAAGCTTTTAACGAGTGCGATGAAGCCAGGCTCAGTTGCCTGCTCGATTGAAGTAATCGAGAGAGTTTCTTTTTCAGTTGTCATAGTTTTCTCATTTCGTGAAGCGCG
>WLHG01000111.1 GCA_009702845.1 Actinomycetota bacterium | reverse complement strand
CACAAAGGATTCGGGCCCTTTTTCATTACCCGAAGAAAATAAACCAATAGCAAAAAGAACTAACTAGGAACTATCGGAGCAGTACCTAACACCGAAAACGTTAGCCAACGAGAGACCAGAAACGACAAGAGGAAAGAGGTGAGGACGATGAGCGTTCTCTTCAGCGAACTACTAGTACCAGGCTGGGCAGATGAGAAGATCGGTCTGGACGCCGTAACCGGCACATACAGCGATGGTTCATCATTTAATTTGCCCTGCCATACGGCAGATCCTGAGATGTACTTCTCCGAAGACGAGCTAGCTGTTGCCGAGGCTAAGTCGCTCTGTGGTGGCTGTCCTGTGCGCGCACAGTGCTTAGAGGGTGCGCTATCTCGCAAAGAGCCGGCCGGCGTGTGGGGCGGGGAGTTATTTGAAGATGGCCGTGTTATTTCTCGCAAACGCAAAGCTGGTCGCCCAACTGCGATCGAAGTTGCTGCGCGCGAAGTCAACGCACCAATTCAAAAAATAAACGTACAACTAGAGGTTGCTTCTCCTTCTTCTAGTCAATCAGAGCGCGAGGAAAGTGCAGCGTAATCAAATTTAACTCGCGAAGAGATTTAGATTTGTAAGGGATGGCCATAAGGCAAAGAGAATTGAGATGGGCAGGATAAGGAAGACAACTGGAATCATCATTGAGATCTCAGCTTTTCCCGCTGCATTCATCACGATATTTCGCTGATTGGCGCGCGCCTCGACGGCATGACGCGATAGAACTTCAATCAATGGTGCTCCGCGCAAGGTTGCGGTAACGATTGCATCAATAAACCTTCGGATCATGACTGATTTCACGCGACGGCCCATGGCATCTAGACAGAGATGCAATGGCTCTCCAGTTCGCACATCTGCAATAACTGTTGCAAACTCCTTCGATAATTCTCCATCAGCTGATTCCGCGATACGAAACATTGCGCTCATAGGAGTTTCACCGGCGGCTATTGCAAGAGTGAGCATTTCAACGACTGCTGGAAACTCAGCTTCAATCCTCTGGCGACGTTTCTTCACTTGGGCCGTCAGCTCTCGATCGATTAAGGCGTATACAAGAATACCTAGAACTCCGCTGACTAAAACCGATGAAAACTTAGAGTGGTTTGAGATTAAAAGTAGAACTATTGCAAGTGCAGCACTTGCAGAACAGAATCCAATTTGGCGAATTCGAAAGTTCTGATAGTCGAGTTCACTACTTTTACCTAATTCATCCAGCCGTTGATGAATGTCGCTCTTATCGCGAGTACGAGCCACGCCTGCTTTGGCTCGCTCTTCTAATACTTTAAATGGGTCGCCATCTGGGTCGAAAACAAAGAGGAGCCCTCCAGGAATAGCGAAAAGCATTGAGATGCAAATGATAGTGAACATCAACGCCCCCCTTCTTGTGCGCCAGTAAATACGCGAGGGGTCTGAGGCAACCTCCCCAATCGGTTCATCCATGCATATGCAATGGCAGTCATGACAAGACCGGCAATTAATATTGCACTGCCGGTCGGAGTTGAATATGCCGCAGCTGTACTAGGTTGAGTGGAGAGCAAAAGTAAAAGAATCCATGGGGCAGCTGCCGAAAGATGGGCAGAGTTTTTTATCCATCCATGTTTGACTTCAATTTCTCTACGAAGGGCTAGATCTTGACGAAGAAAATCTCCTAGCGTTCTAAGAATTGCTAGGAGCTCGCTTCCGCCGAGAGTTTTCGAGATCAATAACGCCTCGAAGATTTGATCACTTCCATGGTGGTGAAAGAGATCTTTTAGCTCATTGATTGCCTCACCGACATCACCATGGCGATAGAGAGAAGTGCGGAACTCCGTAAAGGCAGGCCGCAGAATTTCGGGACCGCGAGTTGCAAGACCGGCCAGGGATTCAGTCAGCGACAACCCCGATTGAATACCCGACATTAAGTGATCAATGACTTCTGGCCATGCCGAAATTAGTGCCGATTCGTTGTGGAGATTCCGGCCCCGTAATGTCACAAAAGTGATTCCTGCAACCAAAGCGCCAAAGGCGAGAGCAATTGTTAGAGCCCCTGTTGCGAGGAAAATGATTGCTATGGCGACCGATGCAAAGGCGGCGGCACGAAGTTTAATTTTCATTGGCGCCACCAGGAAGCAAGTGGAGCGCCAATTGCCATGAATTTATCGGCGTGAGGAAGTGTGCCTACGCCACGATCGTAATCGCTGCCGTTCCACAGCCACAAAGTTTCAATCTCAGCGCGATCGTTTTCATATCTGCCGGTGAGGGCAGATACCTCTTTAACTCGACGCATTCCATTTTGATCAAGGGATACATGAACAATCAAATCAAAGGCGGATGCAACTGTTGGTGCAATGAATTTGTGCGAAATATTCTCACCGGCCAGAAGGGGCAGAGTTTGGAGTTTAATAATCGCATCACGCGGAGAGTTCGCATGCAAGGTACCCATTCCAGGAAGACCGGAGTTAAGGGCGATAAGAAGATCTAAAGCCTCAGCCTCTCGAACTTCTCCGACAATTATGCGTGAGGGGCGCATACGAAGCGACTCTTTAATCAATCGGCGCAATGGAATCTCTCCCTCACCTTGCAAGTTGGCACTTCGTGTTTGCAGCGCTACAACATCGGGAAGTTGAGGACTTAGTTCAAATACCTCTTCGATAGTCACTACTCGCTCTGTGCGGGGGATCGCGCCAGCAAGTGCATTGAGCATCGTGGTTTTCCCAGCCTGAGTTCCGCCACTTACTAAGATATTTAATCCACCACGAACCGAGTTCTTTAACGCCGTTGCGATGAAGGGCGTCATGACGCCGCGTTCGACCAAGTCATCAATACCTAGGTTGCGCATTAAATGCTTACGAATATTTACGGCCCAGTGTTGCGCCGTTATCTCTGGAATTGCAACATGCAAACGAGAGCCATCAGGTAGACGAGCATCAACAAATGGATGAGAAAGATCTAAACGCCGACCGCTCCACATTAATGCCCGCTCGACGATGTTACGCACATCCTCACTCGTGAGGAGAAGATTCGTTAACTCACTCTTACCCGAGCGGGCTATAAAAATACGTTCGGGGGAGTTAATCCAGATCTCTTCGATAGTTGGATCGTTCATGAAAGGTGCGATTGCTCCGAAAGTTATATCTATATCTAGGTCCATGTGGGGAATCTATGACCGTGACGCAGTGTTACTGGTTGGCGATTATCAATGCGTGGATAAGAGTGCCAGGTCCAATCTATTCAATATTTCCAAGCCGCTTTCACTGGGAAATGAGGTGACCATAGATAGAGAGATATGTAATGAACCATTAACTGCCAGTGATGGGGCCAAGTGCAGTCGGGAGAGCATGTGCTTGGCGGCTTCTTCTCCCTCACTCATTAATATTACGCACTCATTAATTCCTAAGCGGCCGATGCATTCTGAGTTTCTAGTCAATCGTCGAAGTTCAGTGGAAAAGTGCAAAATATCTTCGGCGTTAACGCTAAATCGTAGGCCTTCGACAATATTTCTCTCAAAAACTATCTTGATAAGCGACAAACTAGTTTTACTCCGCTCAGCAATTGATATCTCTCTGCGAAGTTGTTCATAAAAAAATGAGGGAGCCGCTAAATGTGTTTGCGAATCGTGGATGCCATCATGAGAGAAAAGCGGGCTCCGCCCCTCCGAATGAGTTAATCTCTCCTCCATGGCACAGGATTCTTCCAAGGCAGCTAAGGCCCGCGCAGTAGTGGCATCCCTACTCATCGTCGAGGCATCGGTAATCGCCATACTAGGTGTGTGGTTGATTGTTCTGGCAATTAAGGCAGATAGTTTTGAATTCTTGCCACTTCTTGGTGATCTACTCTTTGTGATTCTTGGAAGTGGCGGTTTAGCGGTCTCGGCAGTTGGATATCGTCGGGGAAAATATTTTGGTAGAGCACCCTCTGTGCTTGCAAATCTAATTGCACTAGGAGTCGTTTCCTATCAAGTCCAGGCTGGGTTCTGGATAGTTGCAATTCCATTGGCCGTACTTGCCACAGCCACATTGGCGGCAACCCTTCGCGCGATTCCTGAGTAGATAAAAGTAGTTTTCAACTATGTGCCCCTGAATGTGGCTCATGGATTCGGCTCAATGTGGCCTATCTCGCGCTGTAGGGCTCATTTCGAGTTCAGACCAAGGAGTCAGTGCCGATAGGCTTAGCTCAAATTCACGCCAAGAAGGAGTTCGCCAGTGTCGGCACAGGATTTTGGTGCAAATGATTGGCTCGTAGATGAGATGTACGAGCATTATTTAGCAGACCCATCTTCGGTTGACCCGACATGGGTT
>WLHG01000110.1 GCA_009702845.1 Actinomycetota bacterium | reverse complement strand
TATCTGTGATGTATGACGTACCAAGCCGCAGCGACATTGCAAAGGTTTTGGTCACTAAAGATTGCATAAATACTGGTGCTCAACCTGAATTCATCCTTCATACGGGCGATATTCCAAAGCGCTCACGCGGCCAAAAGGGTCAAGAGGAGAAGAGCGCATAATCTAGACTGCTCCTCATGTCCCGCGAATTAGCTTCCAGCTTTTCACCAGCTGATATCGAAGCTCCCCTGTATGAAAAATGGGTAGACGCTGGATATTTCAAGGCCGACGCGACATCTTCGAAGCCGCCCTTTACGATCGTGATTCCACCACCAAATGTCACCGGCTCTTTGCATATTGGTCACGCCTTAGATCACACACTTCAGGACACGCTCATGCGCATGAAACGCATGAAGGGTTTTGAAGCGTTGTGGCTACCTGGAATGGATCACGCTGGAATTGCTACACAAAATGTTGTTGAAAAACAGTTAGCTGCTCAAGGCTTAAGTCGCCATGATCTAGGGCGCGAAGATTTTGTCAAGAAAGTCTGGGAGTGGAAATCTGAATCAGGTGGAGCGATTTTAGATCAGATGCGCCGCTTAGGAGATAGCGTCGATTGGTCACGCGAGGCATTCACAATGGATGCAGGTCTTTCAACTGCAGTGCTGACAATCTTTAAGAAGCTATATGACCAAGGTCTTATCTATCGTGCAGAGCGAATCATCAATTGGTGTCCACGCTGTTTGACGGCGCTTTCAGATATTGAAGTAGAGCATCACGATGATGCTGGTGAGTTTGTACAAGTTCGCTACGGTGAAGGTGATATTCAAATTACCGTTGCAACTACGCGCGCTGAAACGATGCTTGGAGATGGTGCAGTTGCGGTGCACCCAGATGATGCGCGCTACAAGCATTTAATTGGCAAACTAGTCTTGCTCCCACTTGCCAATCGATATATTCCAATTATTGCCGATGAATTAGTGGAAATGGATTTTGGAACAGGCGCAGTGAAAGTAACTGCAGCTCACGATCCCAATGACTTTGAAATGGCGATGCGCCATAACGTTCCCTTCGTTGTCATTATGAATGAACACGGCGTAATGGATGGCTCAGGAACACGATTTGATGGCATGGATAGATTTGATGCCCGTAAAGCAGTTGTTGAAGCACTTCGCAGTGAGGGACGCATCATGGATGAAAAGCGTCCCTATATTCACGCAGTCGGTCACTGTTCTCGTTGCGATACAACTGTTGAACCACGTCTATCAAAGCAGTGGTTCGTTAAAGTTGGACCTCTTGCAAAGGCGGCAGGGGATGCTGTTCGCGATGGTCGCGTAAAGATTGAGCCAGAAGAGTTAGCTCCGCGATACTTTGATTGGATCGACAACATGCATGACTGGTGCATCTCGCGCCAATTGTGGTGGGGACATCGCATTCCAGTTTGGTATGGCCCTAATGATGAAGTCGTAGTTGTTGGCCCAGGTGAAAGTGCGCCAGCTGGCTACAGCCAAGATCCCGATGTTTTAGATACATGGTTCTCATCGGCGCTATGGCCATTTTCAACCTTGGGATGGCCTGCAGAAAGCGATGATTTAAAGAAGTTTTACCCAACTTCGGTATTAGTAACCGGTTATGACATCTTGTTCTTCTGGGTTGCTCGCATGATGATGTTTGGATTATTTGCAATGGATGGCGTACAGCCCTTCCATACCATCGCACTTCACGGACTAGTGCGCGATCAATTTGGTAAGAAGATGTCGAAATCAAAGGGCAATACCGTTGATCCAATTGAGTTTATGGATAAGTACGGCGCCGATGCGCTGCGTTTTACTTTAGCGCGCGGTGCTAATCCCGGAAAAGATCAAGCTATCGCCGAAGACTGGATCGGTGGATCCCGTAACTTTGCTACAAAGCTCTGGAATGCCACGCGCTTTGCAATGATGAATGGCGCAACCGTTGAAGGTGATTTACCAGAGCTTGCCTCACTTAACGCCATAGATAAGTGGATACTGAGCCGACTTTCGGAGACAATTTCAGAGGTCGATTCACTTCTCGAGCAGTATGAGTTTGCTCGTGCATGCGAGCTTATGTATCACTTTGCTTGGGATGATTTGTGTGACTGGTACTTAGAGCTTTCAAAAGAGAGTTTCTCATCCGGGGATGCCGAATCAACAAAGCGCGTCCTGGGTTTTGTTCTAGACCAACTATTTCGCTTGATGCACCCGATAATGCCTTTCATTACGGAAACGATGTGGACGGCATTAACTGGGGGAGAGTCCTTAGTTATCGCCGAGTGGCCAGTTGCTAAGGCCGATTACGTTGATAAAAAGGCCGAGAAGTTAATAGGTGAACTACAAGAGATTATTACCGATGTGCGCCGTTTCCGTAACGATCAAGGAATTAAAACCTCACAGAAGATTCCTGCACGATTTGTTGCACCAGCCCACATCAATGACTATGCAGGGGCGATGGCATTTGTTCTTCGACTAGAACTTGGTGAGATAGTTCCAAGTGCGCACTGCGAAATCGGAAGCGTAAAAGTTGAGTTCGACTTAACTGGCTCAATCGATGTTGTCGCAGAGCGTGCACGTCTTGAAAAGGATTTAGCGACGGCTCAAAAAGATAAGCAAACTGCCGAGGTTAAATTAAACAACCAGGGATTTATGGCCAAGGCACCAGATGTAGTAGTAGTTGAGATTCGTGATCGCCTTGAGAAGACATCTGCCGACATTGAGCGAATTACCGCGCAGTTGGCGCAACTGCCACGCTCATGATTATCTCTCCCGATGACCAAGAGCGTGTAGATGCGATAGAGAAAGCGTTACTTGCACGCTGGCCCGAAACTCGCATTGCACCTACAACTGAGCGCATCGCTGCCCTTGTAGATATTTTGGGCTCGCCACAATTAACGTATCCAACGATTCATGTTGGTGGTACCAATGGAAAGACCACAACGTCACGCATGATCGACTCACTTTTATTTGCCCATGGTCTGCGAACTGGGCGTTTTACTAGCCCTCACCTTGAAACCTATCGTGAACGTATTGCAATAAATGGCCAGCCGATTGATCCCAAAGATTTAATATTTGCCTATAACGATATCGCCGCTTACTTAGATTTAATGGATAGTAAATTCGAACATCCAATATCTTTCTTTGAAGCCGTTACCGCTCTTGGTTTTGTGGCCTTTGCCGAACACCCTGTAGATGTCGCCGTTATCGAAGTAGGTATGGGCGGGGAATGGGATGCTACAAATGTTGTCGAAGCCGATGTCTCAGTACTTATGCCTATTGGCTTTGATCATATGGAGTACTTAGGACACACACTTCATGAGATTGCAGCAACAAAGGCGGGAATCATTAAAGAGGGTGGCTTTATCGTTCTTGCCCAGCAAGAGCCAGAGGCTGCCAAAGAGTTAATTCGTAAAGCCGCCGAAGTCGGAGCCGATGTTGTTCGCGAAGGTATTGAGTACTCAGTCTCATCACGTGCAGTTGCAGTTGGCGGTCAACTCATCACTATCGCCGGACTCCACGATACATACGATGATATTTTCCTGCCGCTCCATGGCAAGCATCAGGCGGCCAACGCTGCTAGTGCGCTTGTCGCCGTTGAAGCCTTTTTCGGTGATCAACCTTTAGATATTGAGGCAGTGCGAGCCGGATTTGCCGCAGTGACATCACCTGGACGCTGTGAAGTGGTGCATCGAGACCCAACAATTATTATCGATGCTGCTCATAATCCTCATGGGGCGAAGGCTCTTGCCGATACTTTGACCAATGAGTTTAACTTCGATGAAATCGTGGCAGTTGTTGGTGTATTTGGCGACAAAGATGCGCAAGGGATCCTGCTTGAGTTAGAACCAATTGTTGATCACGTCATCGTGACGCAGAGCTCGTCGACCCGCGCAATGAGTTCAAGTGAGTTAGAAAAAATAGCGTCAAAGATTTTTGGAGTCGATCGCGTATTTGAAGTGAGCGATTTAGCTACTGCTCTAGATCGCGCAGTTAGCGATGCAACTCGCCCCTTGAGCGAGGACACAATCGGAATCATCGTGACAGGTTCGGTCGTTACCGTAGGTGAGGCTAGAAGTTATCTACGAAAGAAGTTTGCCAAATGAGAGTTCTTGGCGCATCGGTCTTAGTAATGGAGTCGCTGACTTTGGGCTTTGCAATCCTGCTGGCAATCAAAGATCAATCCAGTGCCGGAGTCATATACGGCTCAATAATCTCCCTTCTCTTATTTCTAACGGCCGGCCTTCTCAAGCGACGTTCAGGTTTCTACATCGGCTCAGTGCTGCAAATTTTCGTGATCGCCTTTGGCTTTTTCGTCCCCTCCTTTTTCATCATGGGGGTGATTTTCATCG
>WLHG01000011.1 GCA_009702845.1 Actinomycetota bacterium | reverse complement strand
TGTTCGCCTTTTTCATCAACATGGCCTGCCCGTAAATCTGTCAACGTCAAAATTAAACCTTTATTGAGAAAGGCCATCTCTCGAAGACGTGTAGAGAGAACTTCAAAAGAGAAATCTGTAGTTTCAAAGATCTCCTTTGATGGCCAAAAGCTCACAGTTGTTCCAGAGGCTGCTGACGCCTCTCCTTTTTTAACAGGTGCAGTTGGAACTCCGAGTTTGTAATCCTGATACCAAAAACTTCCGTCTCGTTGTACAACAACGGATAAG
Organism: Actinomycetota bacterium; assembly: GCA_009702845.1. Next base: position 12,776 of record WLHG01000011.1, on the reverse strand, counting down.
TCGGTACTCAAAGCATTTACAACTGAGATGCCAACGCCATGTAATCCGCCGGAGACTGAGTACCCGCTGTCGCCGAATTTTCCACCGGCATGTAAAACAGTGAGTACAACTTCAAGTGCTGGCTTTTTTTCAACGGGGTGGATATCAACTGGAATTCCTCGGCCGTTATCTATTACTTCTACTCCGCCATCTGCCATCAATGAAATATTGATCTCAGTGCAGTAACCCGCCAGCGCCTCATCGACAGAGTTATCTACGACCTCATAAACCAGGTGGTGGAGTCCACGCTCACCGGTTGAGCCGATATACATTCCAGGGCGTTTTCGCACCGCCTCTAAACCTTCAAGGACGGTGATGGAGCTGGCGTTATAGGAGTTCTCAGCCATCGCGCTCCTTAATGTCCCGAATGCTTAAAAAGCCCGTAAAGGCCCCTAAAGGGGAATTCCTGTTTGTAGGCGTTTATCCTATCGGGAAAAGCTAAGAAGAAATACCCGAGAAAAGCCCTGTGTGTGGGTATAGCCGAACGTTGAGCGCTTAGTTGAGGGGTTCCCTATCAGCCGTATGTGTCTCGGGCTCCCCTAGCGTTGCGAATCGTCCTAATCCCTTTCTTCCACGTGGGGCCTGTGGGGCCGAAAAAAACGAGTTTTTCGATGGTGGCACCCGATGGGTCATTTTGGATTGTGGCCAGTAATTCAGTGGCAACTAATCCCAACTGGGTCGCCCAAGCGGTGGATGAAGTTTGAATTGTTAATACACCATCGGAGATTGATATCGGTGTTGTATGTCCAGCGATATCGGCGCCGACAATATTGGCCCAAGTAATAAATAGATTTCCTTCTGCTAAACCACTATCCCATTCTCTCTCTGAAATTAAATTGCTAAGAACTTCGCCAATAAGTTCAGGATCGCCTGGAGAGCCTGTGCGCTGTGTCGGTGCGGGTTTATTTATTTTCCTAATTGCCTTTGTTTTAAATGTTTTAAAAAGATCTAGGGCTAAGTCTCGCTTCTCCATTAGCTCTTTCCCTTCTTAACTGCACCGGGGGTAACATAAAACTTTTCTGTTAAAAGCTCTTTTGGAAGATCACTTTCAACAGCGGCGGTGATGATTGTCTGTTCGGCTAATTGTGTTACCGACATCAATTGATTACGCCGTGATGTGTCGAGCTCGGCAAATACGTCATCTAGAATCAAAATAGGTTCTGTGCCCTCGCTTTTCAGTAAGTTAAAGGAACCAATACGTAAAGAGATGGCCATCGACCAAGATTCGCCATGGCTTGCATATCCTTTAGCTGGAAAATCTCCAAGTTGTAAATGTAAGTCGTCTCTGTGTGGGCCGATTAAAGAGACGCCGCGTTCAATCTCTTGATATGCAACCTCCTCTAAACGCCGACTCAATGCTTCGATGTTTGTATCGGTGTTGTTTGTGACGCCCTCGGTACTGCATTTGTAGGCAATTGATGCTGGTTTTACTTCATTGAGATTTGCGTAGTTTTTACTTACCCATGGGTTTAACGCCTCGATAAGAGAAATTCGATCTGCAGTTAACTGAGCTCCAAATTTGATGAGTTGTTCATTCCAAGGAACAAGCGCGCTAGTTGAAGCCCTTGTTTTTAATAAGGCATTTCTCTGTTTAATAACTCTTTCATAATCGGAAATCACGCCTGCTAACCGGGGGGCTCGAGTAATTAATAAACGATCAAGGAAATCACGCCGTGTTCCTGGCTCCCCCCGTACTAAATCAAGATCTTCGGGGGAAAAATAAACAATTTGGCAGGCGCCTAAAATCTCTCGCTGGCTTCGAGTTGGGTTGCCGTTAATTCTGGCGCGATTAGCTTTTGTTGCATTAATCTCTAAATCAATTTGTAAGACGCGATCATCTCGTTCTATCTCTGCTCGGATAATCGCTTGTTGTGATCCTAAAGTAATTAACGGTGCATTACTAGAAACGCGGTGGGAGGAGAGAAAGGAGAGATAAATTAAAGCCTCGGCAATATTTGTTTTCCCGGAGCCGTTATCGCCAATAAATGTAGTAACTCCTGGAGATAGGTTTATCTCCAAAGACGGGTAGGAGCGGAAGTTGGTTAACGCCAACTTATTTATGCGCATGCTTTACCTTTATTGTTTAAGAGGCGTAACGCATTGGCATTAAGAGATAGCGATAGTTTTCAACAAGCGCTCCATCTTTATCGCTTTTACCCATCAAAATCGCTGGCTTGTTAGGCCCAGTAAAAGAGATCTGAACGAATTTTGTTCCAACCGCTGTTAAACCGTCGGCAAGGAAAGTTGGGTTAAAAGCAATTAAAATTGCTTCGCCCGTTAAAAGTATCTCAATAGCCTCTGTGGCTTGAGCTTCCTCTCCTGCTCCCGCTTCCAAAGAGAGTGAGTTGTTATTGAAATCAAGTCGTAGTGGAACCGTTTTATCGGTAACGAGTGCGACGCGTTTAACCGCATCTAAAAGAGTTGCAACCTCAATAAGAGCTGTCGTTGTAACTTCCTGCGGTAATAAATGTCTGTACGGAGGGAATGTTCCATCGAGCATGCGAGATGTCATTGTTTTTCCGCCGCTAGCAAAACCCGCCAAGCGATCATTACTAGTTGCTGGTGCAAATGAGACTGAGACATTCTTTGTTCCAGTTAATGATTTGGCGGCATCGGCGATAGTGCGAGCGCGCAATAGAGCTGTTGTTGAAACATTAGGTGTTGTTGGATCCCATTGGATCTCGCGAACGGCTAAGCGATATCTATCGGTCGCCGCCAACGTGACGCTCTCTTCGTTTATTTCAATATGGACGCCTGTGAGTGTTGGTAGTGAGTCATCGCGCCCTGCTGCGATTGCAACCTGTGCAACGGCGGCCGCGAAAATATCACTTGCTATTACACCTGTCGCATCTGGCAACTCTGGAAGGTTTGGATATTCATCAACTGAAAGTGTTGGGAGGGTGAACTTTGCACTTCCGCTTGTAACAAGCACACGGGTTCCCTCTAAAGAGAAAGTGATTGGTTTATTCGGTAAGGATCTAGAAATCTCAGCTAGTAGGCGCCCTGGAACTAAAACCTTCCCTCCCTCTTTTATCTCAGCGTGAAAATGAGCCTTGCTAGCCGTCTCTAGATCAGAGGCAGATAGATAGACCTCTTCGCCGGTGGCGTCGATAACTATTCCGAGGAGCTCTGTTTTAATCGGCCTTGTTGAAAGACTTCTGGAAACCCAGTTAACCCCGTCGGTTAAAGCGGACTGCTCAACTGTGAACTTCATAATGCTCCCCAATTTAGTGAAAGGTTCGTTGTATAGCCAGATCTATATATGTAAAGGTAGTCGTAGTAGCCAGCGGCAATTCTTGTGGAGAAAAGATAAAAGCCCTGTTCAATGCGGGATTTCGAGAGGGAAAAACTGTGGACAAACGCCGAAAAACTGTGGACAAAAAGCGCCATCTCGCAAACCCCTTTCCCTCTTCCGTTGAAAATCTAAACTTTACCCACACAAAAAACCAGATAACTCACCTTTATCCACAACTTATCCACACTTGGGGGCAAGTAATATCAAAAGGGAGATTTTGGACATCTATCTCACTTGCTGCTTAATCCTGTTGGTGAGCTCAGTGACCTGGTTATAGATCGATCTGCGCTCAGCCATCAGTTGACGGATCTTGCGGTCGGCGTGCATGACCGTTGTGTGGTCACGCCCCCCGAATGTTTGGCCGATCTTTGGGAGCGAGAGCTCTGTTAACTCACGGCATAGATACATAGCGATCTGACGGGCGTTGACTAAGACGCGAGAGCGCGAAGTGCCACATAAATCATCGATCGTGAGAGAGAAGTAGACGGCCGTTTGAGCCATGATCGTCGCCCCAGTTATCTCCGGGTTGCCCTCGTTTGGAATCAAATCCTTTAAAACAATCTCAGCCAGCGACAAATCCACACCTTGTCGGTTAAGAGATGCGAATGCTGTAACACGGATCAAAGCACCTTCAAGCTCGCGGATATTTGAAGAGATTTTACTAGCAATATATTCAAGAACATCATCAGGGGCATTTAATTTATCTTGAGCCGCTTTTTTTCGAAGGATAGCGATGCGCGTCTCAAGCTCAGGAGGTTGAATATCGGTAATCAAACCCCATTCAAAACGGCTGCGTAAACGATCTTCCAAAGTTGTTAATTGTTTTGGGGGACGGTCGCTAGAAATAACAATCTGCTTGTTAGCGTTATACAAAGTGTTAAATGTATGGAAGAACTCTTCCTGTGTTCGCTCTTTGTTTTCTAAAAACTGGATGTCATCAACAATTAAAACATCAAGGTCGCGGTAGCGCCGTTGGAAGGCCGAGGCTTTATCATCACGAATTGAGTTAATAAAGTCATTAGTAAACTCTTCAGATGAGACATAACGGACGCGAACATTTCCATATAGCTCTTTAGCGTATGCCCCAATAGCGTGCAGGAGATGGGTTTTACCTAAGCCAGACTCACCATAAATAAATAATGGGTTATAAGCTTTGGCTGGTGCCTCAGCAACAGCGACGGCTGCGGCATGAGCGAAGCGATTTGATGAACCAACAACAAACTTTTCAAACGTGTAGCGTGGGTTTAACTGTGATACTTCCCCACCTTGCGCATTTTGTTGAGGCGCTTCATCTCTACCGGTTCCAGCTTTAGGAACTACAAAATCAATATCAACTTCAGGCATTGGGGTGTTTGCACTTTCCAATGTCTCATCAACGGTAACGGCGATATTCGTTTTTTCACCGAGCTCGCGAGTTAAAACATCACTTACCGCAGTGCGTAGTCGGCTTTCTAGAACATCTTTAGCAAAAAGATTTGGTGTAGCAATTAATAAAGTTGTTTGATCACTGTTATGTAATAAGCCAAGTGGTTTTGATAGTTGCAAAAAGGCGCGGTGTTGAGGTGCATCTGAGGCGACCTCTTCAATGACCCGTCCCCAAAGGGCGCTGAGCTCAATCTCTTTGACGTCCACGAAGCACCTTTCCGTTATCCACAAGGTTATCCACAGCCTGTGGTCTAAACCTCAGGTTGAGCCCTTTCAAACCCCTCTCTCAGGAAAACCTGTGGAGGGAGTCGAAAAGTAGAGCGAAATCGAGAAAAAAGCAACTAGTTATCCACAGCACACCCACCCTCTAGAGCCCTCAAAAGCCAGTTTGACCCGCTTATCCCCAGACCTCTACCGTTACACCCTCGCTTCCCCCGTATTTCTGACCACACATGTTTTTACACTTCTTAGGAGCTTCACATGACAAAACGTACCTTCCAACCAAACACCCGTCGTCGCGCCAAAAAGCACGGCTTCCGTGCCCGCATGGCAACTCGTGCAGGTCGCGCCGTTCTTGCCGCCCGCCGCGTTAAGGGTCGCGCTCGACTTTCGGCATAAGGATTTAAAAGGCAACAGATTCGTGCTTGCTAAAACTGCACGGCTTACTGAGAGCGGAGATTTCGCCCGCGCAACAAAGAGTGGCATTCGATTTTCATCGACCAACTTTGTCGGATATCTCTACATCAATACGCCAGCTATTGAACCTGCCCGTGCAGGATTAATAATCAGCAAGGCTGTTGGTGGATCGGTTGCTCGCCATCGACTAGCGCGCAAAATCCGGCACTGCTTACGAGATTCTTACCCAACCCTGCCAACAGGTGCCTTGTTAGTTGTTCGAGGATTGAATAACTCAGCCAAAGCAGATTGCGCGACAGAGATAAGCGAAGTTGTTGAGAACTTGGTAAGGAAAGCAAAAAGCAGGGCGGATAAAAAGTGAGAAGGTTAATCACCTCCCCCATCAAGTTTTATCAAAAATGGATCTCACCAATGTTTGGTCCTCGCTGTAAGTACTACCCAACATGTTCAAGCTACGCAGTAAGCGCGATTGAAACATATGGGATAAAAGGAATTGCAATGAGCATGTGGCGCTTACTGCGGTGTAATCCATGGTCACATGGTGGCGTTGACTACGCAGTTAAAGAAAAGGCTGGAGTTTAAACAATGGATAGCATTCTAAAACCCTTATATATCGCTGTTTCTTGGGTGATTGTTACGCTTCACGATTTTCTTTCACCGATCTTTGGTACCGACAGCGGAGTCTCATGGTCGCTCGCCATCGTAGGTCTTGTAATCTTAATCCGCATAATTTTAATTCCTCTCTTCGTAAAACAGATCAAAAGCCAGCGCGCACTAACGGCGTTGCAACCTCATATGAAAGAGATTCAAAAGAAATATAAGGACGATCGCCAGAAGCAATCTGAAGAGATGATGAAGTTGTACAAAGAACACAAAACAAATCCTCTCGCATCATGCTTTCCGATTCTTGCCCAAGCGCCAATATTTTTTGCCCTCTTTACAGTCCTCAATGGAATTGGTAAAACTCCGCCAGTTAAACACGGGGTCTTAACCCAGGAAGACGTTATAAGCGCCGCCAACGCTAAATTCTTTGGTGCTCCAATCTCACAGACTTTTCTTGGAACTGACATCACAACCGTAAAGATTGTGACAGTCATTTTGATTACTTTTATGTCTGCAACTACTTTCACCACTCAACGTCAGTTGATGCTCAAAGGTATGCCGAAGATGGATTCAAGCAACAATATGATGTTGCAACAGCAAAAAATTATGTTGTATGCATTCCCAGTTATCTTTGCAATCTCTGGCGTTAACTTTCCTATCGGTGTTTTAATTTATTGGTCGACAACAAATCTTTGGACATGGGGACAACAGTTCTATGTCATTAAACGAAATCCAACTCCAGGATCTCCGGCCTATGAAGAGCTCCAACGCAAGAAGTCTAAAAAAGGCGGGGTTATCGAGAACCCCATAGAAGAGCCCACTGAGCCAGTTGAGGATCTCAAAGGCCAGCGAAACCAACCCAAGAAGAAGAAAAAGAAGAATAAGTAAACATCTGTCTAATTAGGACAAATCACCCCAATACCTATCAATTTACCCCAAACCCGACAGGGAGAGCGAAAATGGCAAAAGCAAAGGCAGTGGTTCCAGAAGAGGCAGTTCTTGAGACAACCGAAGCGGTCGAGACAGCTGAGGCAAGTGAGGGCAAGCCGGTTAAAGGCGTTGCCCGTCTAGAGGAAGAGGGCGATATCGCCGCCGACTATCTAGAGGCACTCCTTGATATCGCAGATCTTGATGGCGATATCGATATCGACGTTGAAAATGACCGCGCATCCCTAGCTATCGTCGGCGGCAAACTACGCCACCTAGTTGGCAGCGATGGCGAGGTGCTCGATGCAATCCAAGAGCTGACCCGCCTGGCTGTGCAGACTTCAACCGGGGATCGCTCACGCCTCATGCTCGATATTGACAACTTTCGCAGCAATAAGCGCGTAGAGTTAAAGAAGCTAGCCAACGAGATGGCGGAAGAGGCTAAATCAACCGGCAAATCCATCAAATTAGCGCCAATGAACGCCTTTGAGCGCAAGATTATCCACGACACGATCCAAGAGTTAGGGCTGACAAGCGAGTCCGACGGCGAGGATCCAAACCGCTACGTAGTTATCTATAGCGCGTAAGTGGATGTTTCACGTGAAACCCTGATCGAGCGCTACTTTCCAGATAGCGCCCGTATAAAAACCTACGCCGAATTTCTGGCAGGTCCAGGGATTGAGCGTGGATTAATAGGGCCTCGTGAGGCCGATCGAATCTGGGAGCGACATATATTTAACTGTCTGCCCGTAACCCAACTATTAAAAGAGGGCTCCATCCTCTTTGACGTCGGCTCTGGGGCAGGTCTGCCTGGCATCGTTATCGCCCTAGCGCGGCCAGATCTTCATGTAACGCTCATCGAGCCACTTGAGCGAAGAGTTGAGTTCTTAAAAGAGGCTGTCGAAGGTCTTGATATTGAGGTTATCAGGGGACAGGCCCAAGATGTTCGGGCCACGGCCCACTACGTCACGGCCCGGGCAGTAGCCCCGCTGGAAAAGCTGAAGAAGATGAGCTGGCACCTACTTAAAACAGGTGGCTCGCTTATGGCGATTAAAGGCAAATCCGCCGAAGAGGAGATGAAACTCGTCCCTAAATCCATCCTTCACGAGGTGAATCTTGAGGGAATTGAGCTTGGACGCATCATTGAAGTGCGTAAAGGTGCTTAACTAGCTCCCGTGGATGATTCACGTGAAACAAAGCCCGTCGTTGGGGTTCGCCGTTTAAAAGAGGCGATGGATAAACCGGCCAGCCTTCGCATAATCACTGTCGCCAATCAAAAGGGCGGAGTAGGCAAAACCACCACAACTGTCAATATTGCAGCGGCCTTGGCAATGGGGGGTTTAAGGGTGTTAGTCATCGACCTCGATCCCCAAGGAAACGCGTCGACCGCCTTTGGCATAGAGCACCTAGAAAACCCTGGGATTTACGAGGTTCTCATGGGCGATGAGACGATGGCCGACTGCGCCGTCAAAGTTAAAGGCTTTCCATCCCTCGAGTGCGTCGCATCCAATACATCCCTTGCACAGGCTGAGATCGAACTAGTCCCTATGGTCGCCCGCGAAATGCGATTAAAAGAGGCGATTGAGGAGCTAGTTGCAGCGCGCATAAAGAGCGGAGAGCCGCTCGATTATATTTTTATCGACTGTCCACCAAGCTTAGGTTTATTAACTATCAACGCACTCTCTGCAGCTAAAGAGTTGTTAATTCCAATTCAATGCGAGTACTACGCCCTTGAGGGTTTATCACAACTACTAAAAACATTTGAACTCGTAAAGAAACGACTGAATCCAGATTTAAAACTCTCTACTTTTGTCTTAACAATGTTTGATGGTCGAACACGCCTAGCAAATGATGTCGCCGATGAAATTCGCAAACACTACCCGAAAGAGCTTATTAATATTCCAATTCCGCGCGCAGTACGAGTATCTGAAGCGCCGGGATATAAACAGACAGTCATGACCTACGACGCCTCATCACCAGGTGCAATTGCATATATGTCGGTAGCACGTGAATTAGCTGCGCGCGCAAAGGCGTTCGACTCTAATGTTGTTTCAATACATTACAAACGTGAAGGTGAGATCGCATAATGGCACGACGTGGGGGACTCGGAACAAACCTTGATGTATTAATTCCAACATCATTAACGGTTGCAGGTCAAGAGGTTGCAACATCAGATGAAGTAGATATTAATCTGATCTCACCTAATCCACGTCAGCCCCGTAAAAACTTTGATGCAGAGGCACTCAATGAACTAGTCGCATCAATTAAAGAGATCGGTATTTTGCAACCACCAGTTGTGAGAGTGATAGCAGATGGCCGATACGAGTTAATTATGGGAGAGCGACGATACCGCGCGGCAAAAGCAGCGGGATTAAAAAAGATCCCGGTAATTATTCGCCAGACTGCAGACAACGAACTTCTTCGTGAAGCGTTGATTGAAAATATTCACCGCAGTCAATTAAATGCGTTAGAAGAGGCTGCAGCATATTCACAACTACTTAATGATTTCGCATGCACTCACGAAGAGCTTGCACAAAAACTTGGTCGGTCACGTCCACTCATTTCAAACACTATTCGTTTAATGAATCTTCCAACATCGGTACAAAGCAAGGTTGCATCAGGGGCGATTAGCGCCGGACATGCACGCGCACTGCTTGGTTTAAGTGATTCACAACAAATTGAAACTCTAGCCAAACGAGTTGTGACAGAGGGATTAAGCGTACGAGCCCTGGAAGAAATTATTTCAAAAAGCCCTACAAAAAGTAGTAAAAAGAGGGTGGCAAAAATCGGTTCGAGCATCGTAGAGTTTAACGAGATCGCCGATGACATAGGCGACGCGCTAGATACGAGAGTTACAATTCAAGGAAAGGTAAGCAGAGGAAGTATTGTGATTGAGTTTGCTGGCCTTGAAGATCTAAAGAGAATTACCCAAGCTATAAAAAATTAAGAGAGTTGAGCACTCCCGCGTCGCGTCATTTCACTCTTAATTACTCCACCTAAAGCTTTAACGCCATCACGAATGCGCTCTGGCGTTGGATAGCAATACGACAGACGTAATGACCACGAACCAAAACCATCTGCGTAAAAAGCGGTACCGGGAACATATGCAACCTTGGCAACAATAGCCTTTGGCATTAATGCAGTTGTATCAATCTCAGGAGGCAGAGTTACCCACACATAAAAACCTCCGCCAGGTTTAGTCCACTTGGCAACAGCTGGAAAATATTCATCAAGAGATTCAAGCATTGCATCGCGACGAACTTTATATAGATCACAGAACGAGGCGATTTGATCGCGCCAAGGTTGCTCAGCTAAATAACTAGAGATTGTTAATTGTGCGAAGTTGGAAGGGCACAAAATCGAAGACTCACTGGCAATGACTAATTTTTCCTTTAATGATGGCGGCACAAGGGCCCAACCAACTCGAAGGCCAGGGGCTATAGTCTTTGAAAAAGTTCCAAGATAGATAACATTCTCTGAATCCTCAGCACGCATTGCATTTGGAGAGGGCTTATCAAAACCAAGAAGTCCATATGGATTATCTTCAACAACAAAGATTCCAGCCTCGCGGCAGATGGTGAGAATCTCAGTACGGCGCTCTGCCGGTAGCAAAACACCAGAAGGATTTTGGTAGTTGGGGATCATGTACAAAAATTTAATCTTTCGGCCCGCAGCTCTCACACTTACGATTGCATCACGAAGGCCTTGTGGTACGAGTCCAGAGTCATCTGTCTCAACATGTACGACAGAGGCCTCATATTGGTGAAAGGTTCCAAGGGCTCCGACATATGAAGGCGCCTCTGCTAGAACTACATCGCCTGGATCTATAAAGATTCGGGATATTAAATCAAGGGCCTGCTGTGAACCGGTTGTTACCAAAACATCATCAGGGTTGGCCCGGATTCCCTCTAGGGCCATAACTTCACAGATCTGTTCCCTGAGTTTGGGGTGGCCCTGACCACTTCCATACTGCAAGGCCTCTGCGCCATTAGTTAAAACTAGTTTTTGAACAACCTCGGCCATCATCGGCATAGGAAAAGCCGAAAGATTAGGCATGCCGCCAGCTAAAGAGACTATCTCCGGGCGTGAGGCAACGGCAAAGAGGGAGCGGATTTCGCTGGGCTTCATATGAGCGGCCCGACTTGCAAAGCGCTCCTCTAGGTTTTGAGGTGAGCCCGTAGCAAAACGGTTTGATATCTCCGACATGGAGGCAGTCTGCCATAGAGAAAGGCTGCCTCGAGCACTATTTAGCGGCGGATGCCAGCTTTGCGCAGATCAGAGATTCGAAGCGTTCCAGTCTTTGCATCATCATCTGCAGCTAAGTAGAGCCGTTGAATAGCGATAACTAACGCCTCAGCGATGACATCGCGGAAATCAGGTCGGGATATTCGCTCAATATCACCAGGATTAGATGCATAACCCAAATCAATCTGAACCGCTGGGGCTCGAGTAAGTCGTAATAGATCCCATGCCATTGCATGAGTGCGACAGTTAGCTAAATCTGTCCGGGCGCAGATTTCGCGTTGAACTAAGGATGCAAAACGTTCTCCAACTATTGAATGCACACCGTGTGCATCGCTGCCGTAAAAATAAGTTGCAGCTCCGTGTGCCTTTTCATTCTTATAACTATCAAGGTGAAGCGAGATCATCAAATCGGCGCCACTTTGATTAGTAAATGCAATCCGATCTGTCTCTGTTGGGTTATTTGAAACACCTCGCGTTAAGAAAACAGAGGCGCCGAGTGCTAGTAATCGGCCTTCAGTACGGAGAGCGACATCGTAAACAAGATCATCATCGCCGTCGGGATTTAAAACGATAACTTTATTAGCAAGGGCTGGACCCCGGTTTCTTTGCGTTGCACTCTCGCGCATTGCAGAGGGCGCTCCACCTGAAACTATTCGAGATAAACGCAGTAATCCAATAATTGTCTCTGGCCCGCATTTACCGTCAGTTATTATTCCAATAGATTGCTGAAACTCTTTTACCGCCGCAGATGTTCTAACACCGAAAATTCCATCAACGCGGCCACAATCAAAACCCATCTCTGTTAAACGCGACTGCAGCGCTCCAACATCATCCCCACGCATAAGTGGCGGCTCTTGAAGATTGAGCGATCGATCCCCAAGTTTCCATCTAGCCTCTTCTAGGGCACGTGAGGTTATTGCATCAAGGCGTCCAGTAACAGTTAAACCACGGCTTTGTTGAAAAGAACGTATCTGTTCCTCATTTAAATCTGGCATGGTTTAACACCTAATAAAAATTAAGCGATGAAGCTTTCAAGCTCTTTAAGCATGGCAGGCTTTGGTCGGGCCCCGACAATCGTCTTAACCACTTCGCCGTTAACAAAAACATACATAGCTGGAATTGATGTTATTCCATATTGAATCGCAATCGCTGATTCATTATCAGTATTGAGTTTTACAATCTTTAACTTTGCTCCATGCTCATCTGAAATCTCTTCAAGAATTGGGCCAACCGCACGGCACGGCCCGCACCACTCTGCCCAGAAATCCACCAATACAGGAATGCTGCTCTTCAAAACCTCAGCATCAAAACTTGCAGTTGTAACGTTCGTTGTAGCCATCGATATTCTCCAGATTCTTATACGTAATGAGTGAACTTTAGTGGTGAGATAGAAATTTTTCAGCATCAAGGGCCGCCTGACAGCCCGAGCCTGCAGCGGTAATTGCCTGGCGGTACGTATGGTCGACGAGATCTCCACACGCAAAAACACCTGGAATATTTGTTCGAGTTGATCGCCCATCAACTTCAACATAACCCTCTGAGTTAAGAACCACCTGCGAACCAATGAGTTCGCTACGAGGAACGTGGCCAATAGCGACAAAGAGGC
>WLHG01000109.1 GCA_009702845.1 Actinomycetota bacterium | reverse complement strand
GAAAGATGGACGCCGACAAGGGAGAGAATAAAGAGAGCTTCAGCAACATAGTCTCGATCGCTCACGGCATCGATACTGTTAGCGAAAGTTGAGTTAAAACCTAACTCTTTTGCTGTCGCAGCAGGATTAAGTGGAAGTGAGGATCCAGCTAACGCTCCCGCACCGAGTGGGCTAACTGCTGAGCGTTCTAACCAATCATTAATTCGATCTAAATCACGAGCAAATGCGTGAGCATGTTTTGCTAACTCGTGACCAAATGAAACTGGTTGCGCATGCTGAATGTGTGTAAAACCTGGAGCGCTGTCATGGACATACTCCTGCGCCTTATCTAAAATCGCAACCTGCAAAGATGTAATCAGTGTTGCAATTTCAAGGATGTGATCGATTGCAAAGAGTCTTAGATCAGTCGTTACTTGATCATTGCGCGAGCGTCCTGCGCGCAGAAATCCACCAACAGCGCCTAATTTCTGGGTCAAACCACGTTCGAGTGCGCTGTGAACATCTTCATCCTCTGGCAATGGCGCAAAATCACCTGAAGCGACTTCAGCAGATAGCTCATCCAACGCCTCTTTAATAGCCTCTGCGCTGTGCGCCGAGATTATTCCGCTGGCATGCAGGATACGTAGATGCGCGATGGAGGAGCGAATGTCGTAAGGGGCTAATCGCCAGTCAAAATCGACGCTTCGCGAAAGAGCAAAGGTTGAATCCGCGTTACTTTGAGAGAAACGTCCACCCCACAGTGCCATCTATTTTTTCCCAATCGTAGACTTTGAATATGCGAGCAATTCTTTCGCTAATTGGGCGCCACCGGTGGCTTTCTTGGATACAAGAATAATCGTGTCGTCACCGGCGATGGTACCTATAACACCTGTTAGATCTGCATGATCTAGAGAGCTAGCTAAGAACTGCGCGGCTCCAGGAGGTGTGTGAATAACGGCCAAATTAGCACTGTGATCGACGGAGAGAATGAGCTTTGAAGGCATGGGCGATACGCGAGCAAGAGCGTCATCGGTGCTTCCAGATATTTGATAGATCGATTCACCGGATTTGGAGCGCGCCCGTACCGCACCAATCTCTTCCAGGTCTCGACTAGCGGTAGCTTGAGTAACGGCATAGCCAGATTTCTTTAGCAAGGTGACTAAATCAGATTGAGAGTGAACTACACCCGACTCAATCAAGGCGATGGCTTTGGCTCTGCGTGCTGAAACGCTTTTAGTTGACATCGGCCATGACCTTTCTAAAAGTTCTAATGAAGGTAGCGATTTGAGCAGTAGTCACTGTCAGGGCTGGCGCAATACGAATAGTTGTTGCCGTCGGCGCATTCACCAAGACACCATTATTGCGCAACGCAACTAAAACATCGTGAGCAATCGGCCTTGTTAATTCAATCGCTAGCAAAAGGCCGGCGCCTCGTACTTCACTCACGCCAGGAATCAAAGCGACCTCTTGCATTATCTGCTTTTCATGTCTTTTGACTGCCACCATCAATTGATTTTTTTCAATGAACTTAATTGTTGCAAGAGATGCTGCAGTAGTTACAGGATTTCCACCAAAGGTAGAGCCATGATCTCCGGGTTGGAACAAATAAGAAGATGCCCCACAAGCGATCATGGCCGATAGAGGAAGTCCCCCACCTAAAGCCTTCGCTAAAGTAATAACATCTGGCGTAATTCCAGAGTATTCGTAGCCAAACCAATCCCCAGTTCGGCCCATCCCAGTTTGAACGCAATCTAAAACCATAAGCGCTCCCGTGCGATCACAGATATCCCGGATTCCTGCAAGATAATCTGCCGGTGGTACAACTACTCCAGCCTCCCCCATAATCGGTTCGATGATTACCATCGCAGTTTTTTTAGTTACTGCGCGATTCATAGCCTCGATATCACCGAACTCAACGTGCTTGATACCTTTAAGAAGGGGCAAGAAAGGCTCGCGTTTAGAGGGCTGTCCAGTTAAAGACAGAGCCCCCATCGTGCGTCCGTGAAATGCACCACGTGCTGCAACTATGCGATGGCGTCCGGTTCGACGCGAAAGTTTAATCGCCGCTTCATTAGCTTCGGCACCTGATTGAGCGAAAAATACCTTTGCATCTGGGTCCCCTGTCATACTTTTTAACTTCTGCGCTAATTCAACTACATTGGGATGAGCGTAGAAATTGCTCACATGTCCCAAAACTCCTACCTGTTTAGTTACTGCTTTAACAATTGCAGGGTGGGAATGGCCGAGTGCATTCGTTGCAATCCCACCGAGGAAATCTAAGTAACTCTTCCCATCGGCATCTTTAACGACCAATCCTTTTCCACTAACGAGTGCTATCGAAGGTGCACCATAAGTGTTTTGCATGGATTGTGACCACTCAGCTAATAGCTCCTGGTTGCTCATGCGCTCACCAGTGTTCCGCCGACACCAGATAAGGCGTCGACAAAGTTCCGTGAATTCGTTCCATCGATTATTCGCACAGCTTTTGCCCCCTGGTCGATTGCATCCAAAACCGCTTGTACTTTCGGTGCCATTCCCTCTTGAAACGTTGATTTCATTGCCGCTAGCTCTTTGTAAGTTATTGTCGAAATCAGTGAATCTTTATCGGGCCAATTTCGGTAAATACCTGGAACATCGGTAAGGATAATCAGCGAACTAGCATCCATCGCCCCGGCAATTGCTGCGGCAGCTAAATCTGCATTTACATTTAATCCGTTATTACTCATCTCATCAACCGCAATGGGGGCAACGACTGGGACTTTGGCTTCATCCAAAATCTTTCTAATCACTGAAGTGTCAACGGAAACAACATCCCCCACTTGTCCAAGATCTACTTCGGTTCCATCCACAAGCGAAGTTTTCTTTCGCGCAATTAAGGTTGGCAATGTCCGTCCCGATAACGCCTGCGCAGATACACCGTTATCGCAAAGGGCGGCCGCCAAGTTCTGACCAACTTCGCCAACGAGCACTCTTTCAACCACATCAAAGGCTTGAGGTGTTGTGTACCTAAATCCGCCTATAAATTTACTTTCTATGCCAGCCGCAGATAACGCCCTGTCTATCTGCGGTCCCCCTCCATGGACAACGATGATGGATTCACCCGCTGCCAGAGCGCCAGCAATAGCCTTGCTAAAGCCCCCATCTTCATCCTTCATTGCATGACCTCCGAACTTAACCACGATCATGTTGAGTAGGCCGAATTCTCGTGAACATAATCATGGGATAGATCATTTGTTAATACCGTGGCCGTTGAACTTCCTATTTTAAGATCGATTTCAATGATCACTTCGCGCGAAGTAAAATCCACTGTGGATTTATCGCCATCGGGGGCGCTATTGGTGCACACAGCCACACCGTTCAGAACCACATCAATGGCAAGTGGATCCATTGCTGCATCTGCCGTACCAACTGCTGCAAGTACTCGACCCCAATTGGGATCACCACCAAATATCGCCGCCTTCAACAGATTATTGCGGGCACATGCCCTGGCCACATTGACCGCATCTGATTCGGTGCGTGCGTTCTTCACGATGATCGAAACACTTTTTGTCGATCCCTCGGCATCGGCAATGAGTTGAGCGGCAAGCGAGCCACAAACATCCATCAGAAGCTCTTCCAGCTCGGCATCGGAGATGCTCTTTCCACTTGCACCTGATGACATAAATAGAACTGTGTCATTTGTGGAGGTGCAGCCATCGGAGTCAATTCGATTATATGTTCTATCTGTTACCCGCGAGAAAATCTCCTGCGCCTTACTGGAGACGGCTGCATCGGTCATCACAACAGATAACATGGTTGCCAAAGCCGGTGCGAGCATTCCAGCTCCTTTAGCGATTCCTGAAATCTCTACGCCGTATTTAGTAACGGTTGCTATCTTTGGTATGGAGTCAGTTGTCATGATTGCTTGGGCTGCACGATCTAGAGTATTAATCCCCATATCGGCCGCCACTCTCTTAATGCCATCTGTGAGTTTTTCCATCGGCAATAACTCGCCAATTAGCCCGGTTGAGCAGACAATTACTTCTCCTGAAGATATCGCTAAGAGCTCGCCTACAAGTTCGGCGGTGACATGTGTATCAATGAATCCTTGCGGGCCAGTGCATGCATTTGCACCCCCTGAATTTAAGACGACTGCACGTACCAGGCCACCTTTAGCCACCTCTTTGGACCACATAACCGGTGCTGCAACTACTTTATTGGTTGTAAATACGGCGGAGGCCTCGAAGCGTGGGCCTTGATTTTCAATAATCGTTAAGTCAAGCGCCCCAGTGCTCTTTAAGCCTGCAGCCACTGCTCCCGCGCGAAAACCTAGAGGGAGTTTCATATGCCCAAGCCATCCAGCGATAGACCAGACTCTTCAGCCAGGCCGCAT
>WLHG01000108.1 GCA_009702845.1 Actinomycetota bacterium | reverse complement strand
TGGAACAACAATTTGGTAAGAGCCATATGAGCCAAATCAGATTAGGAATCATCGGCTGTGGTGACATGGAAGGTGCTCATCAAGAAACCTTTAATGCTCTTGCCGATCGCGTTGTAATTACCGGTACGGCTGATATTGATATTTCAAGGGCGCAGCATGCTGCCGCTAACTTAGGTGCAGAGCATGCTGTTCAAGACTATACAGACCTATTCCCATACGTGGATGCGGTCTTAGTTGTCACGCCGCACAATCTCCATCATGAGATGGGTGTGACATCGCTTAAAGCTGGAAAGCATGTTCTGATGGAAAAGCCCATGGCTGTCTCAGAAGATGAGTGTTTAGATCTAATCGACACAGCCAAGGCAACTGGTAAAACCCTGATGACTGCCTATCCCATGCGCTTTCAACCCTTGGTCGTAAAACTTAAAGAGCTCATCGATGCAAAGTATTTGGGCGAAATATTTCATGTCGGCATTTATACCGAACAACATACAGAACCACCACCAGGGCATTGGATTAGATCTGCAGAGCAACTTGGCGGAGGTCAATTTTTTAGCCACGGATGCCATTACATAGACTTGCTGCTCTGGTTTCTTGGAAATCCGGTTAAGGGAGTTCACTTGGGTACTCGGCTTGGTACTCCGTGGATGGAAAAGGAAGGTACCAGCGATGCGGTTATTGTTTTCGAATCTGGTGCGATGGGACATCACTTCGGGACATGGGGTGCACGTGCCACTCGGCATGGATACAGCATTCATGTTCAAGCAGAGCGCGGGATGCTTGAAGCCGACATCACCAACGGAATTCTCTATGCCCACCACGGTTTTAAAGGTCCAACCCCTAAGGGCGGACTTGCTGGAACACTCTCCCCTGATGTCAAGGATGCAGAAATTCTCATGCAAACGCAATCTGCTTCAAAATACTTACAAGGCGAGCTCGCTCACTTTTTAGAGTGCATCGAGACTGGAGCTACACCCTTAACCGATGCAGTGGGAAGCCTTCAAGGGTTACGTGTTATTTGGCGTATGGAAGAGGCCGAGGCAGAAAACCGCTTCGCCGACTTACGTGGATTAGGCCTAGCTCAGATTTAATACACAAGTTTATGCAATAGTTATGGTCTAATTTTATTTGAAGGGAATGCAATGACACAGGCACGGCTTGCTGGGCAGGTAGCACTTATTACAGGGGGATCACGCGGAATCGGTGCGGCAGTTGCGCGACTCTTTAGTGCCAATGGCGCCGCTGTTGCCATTGCGTACGAGCCTAATGCGAAGATGAAAAAACTTGCAGATGCACTTGCTGAAGAGATTAATAGCAATGGCGGCAAGGCAATTGCTATTGCTGGAAATCTCGCCGATGTGCATTCTCCGCAACTGCTTGTCGATGAAACGAGGAAAGCTCTCGGAGATATTTCCATAATTGTTGCTAATGCTGCCGCCTCATCTGCGACTAAGTGGAATGAAATCTCGACAGATGAATGGGACTTGGTACAAAACGTTAACGTACGGGCGACATGGTTATTAGCAAAAGCGGCATACGAAGATCTTAAAAAGACACGTGGATCAATTATTACCGTCACCTCGGTTATGGTTGAAACGGGACAGGCAGGAAAACTTCACTACTCAACATCCAAGTCGGCAGTTATTGGGATGACTCGTGTTTTGGCACGCGAACTTGGCTCTGATGGGATTCGAGTAAATTCAGTGATGCCTGGTGCTATACAGACAGAACAAGAGTTAGAGGAGTCTCCCGATCAAGCTGCGGTCGCAGAAAGTATCTTTGCTAAGCAATCACTCAAGCGCCGAGGCGTTGCTATGGATCTTGCCGGGGCCTTCTTATTTCTTGCAAGCGCTGACTCTTCATTCGTAACCGGTCAAGTCATAAATGTTGATGGCGGATGGGTCATGTATTAAGAGCTTTTATTTAAACGCTAGCGCCCTTACGAGAGATTGCATCGACACCAGCAGAAACCAAGAGAACTAGACCGGTAACAATGAACTTAATGCCAGCTGCATAGCCCAGTAGTCCCATGCCGTTATCAATGACGGCAACTACTAGGCCACCGAGAATCGCATCTCGCATCTTTCCTTTTCCACCAAATAGCGATGTTCCGCCGATAACGGCTGCGCCAACTGCATATAGCAGAGTTGAACTTCCACCGGTTGTGGGAGAGACAGAGTTTTGGCGAGAGGCAAAGATCATTCCAGCGATTGCAGAGAGACCAGAACAGATCATGAAAGCTGCGATGCGAACCCGCTTTACGTTAATACCGGCACGTCGAGCGGCCTCAGCGTTGCCGCCAACTGCATAAATATGACGACCAAAAGCTGTGCGGCTTAAGACGAAAGTTCCAATAACAAGAATAAGTAAAATTACCGGAACAACGTAAGGAATTCCTTTAAGGCTTACTAGGTCCGGATTATTGCTGCGTTCAACGTTGAGTGCAAAGACTGCCAGCCCAGTAATACCAAGAAGCCCAACGGTCTTTAATATCCAAAGTTTTTTGAGTTCAGATTTCAAACCAGCTTTACGGCGAGAGTTCATTCGATTCAGACCCATAAGAACATATATCGTTGAAACGGTGATGAAAAAGAGCCAACTAAGCGTCGGCGTTAAGTTGGAGTTTTCAACAGCCAAAATTGTCTTGTCTTCTACGCGAATTGTGCCGCCTTCACCGGCAAGCAAAAGCAAGATTCCTTGGAAAGCCAGAAATGCTGCCAGAGTCACAACGAAAGATGGGATTCCAAGACGGGCAACTAAAGTGCCGAGTCCAAATCCCAAAACCACACCAACAAAAATCGCAGCAAGGAGCGCCAAGTACCAAGGCACATCATGATTGGTAATTAAGATAACTAGAACTGCGCCTGTTACACCAGCGGTATAGCCAGCTGAGAGATCGATTTCACCCAAAAGAAGGACGAAAACTAAGCCCATGGCAATAACGATTACCGCAGCTGCCTGAGTCAAAAGGTTCGCAAAGTTTCCCGGAGTCAAAAACACGTTGGATAATGAGCCAAAGACAATACAAAGAGCGACTAGCCCTAAGACTGCTGGAAGTGAGCCGATGTCTCCAGCCTTTATCCGAGACCAGTAATCTTGCATCGCACCCTTTAATGTTGCTTCTTCAACGCCACTTTCGCTCGCGGTAGAAGTACTCATTTCTTTGCACCTGTGCTCTCTACGCCAGCGGATTTTCCAGTAGTAATTAACTCGATAACTTGCCTTGGGATCACTTCATTCTTATCAACTTGAGCAGCCATCTGACCCAAATAAAGAGCGGCAATATTATCGGCAACTTCAAATACATCATTTAAATTGTGGCTAATTAAAACCACGGCCAGACCATTATCGGCTAAACGCCGAACAAGGTTTAAAACCTGTTCGGTCTGGGCAACACCAAGGGCTGCAGTTGGTTCATCCAAGATGACGACCTTGCTATTCCAGAGAACTGCGCGCGCTATGGCAACTGTCTGACGTTGACCACCAGATAATGAAGATACAGTTTGGCGAATTGATTTAACGGTTCGCACACTCAAGCCATCTAAGGTCTGACGTGCAAGTGACTCCATTGCAGTCTCATCCAAAACCGAACCGCGCTTTTTTTCGCGGCCTAAAAACATATTGTGAACAATGTCTAAGTTATCGCAGAGCGCTAAATCCTGATACACAATTTCAATTCCGAGGGCGGTGGCATCGCGTGGCCCTGAGATTTCTACTTTTTCTCCATCAAATAAAAAGTCGCCATGGTCAGGTGTGTAAATACCAGCAATACATTTAATGAGTGTGCTTTTACCGGCGCCATTATCTCCAACCAACGCTGTTACTTTACCGGCGGCGATATCAAAATCCACATCGCGCAGAACATGAACCGGACCGAAGGATTTATTGACCCCACGGAGAGAGAGAATCGGTGTACTCATGGACCTACCTACTTTTCTCTAGTTTCTATTGTTGCAAATATCCTAGTAAAGAAGTTGCGGCTCAAGGTATTAAACCCCGAGCCGCAACTCTGATTCCTTACTGCTTAGCGCGTGCGGAAATTAGATTCCGTTAGCTGTGCAGAGGTCTTCGATGTCGGCACAAACAGCTTCGCGTGTCTGGAAGCCATCTGCGATGACATCCTTAACGTTTGCCTTTGTGATTCCGACTGGTACCAAGAGAACTGAAGGCACATCTACGCTTCCGTTATTTACAGAACCTGTAGCTGTTGTTGCCTCTTCGCCATTAAGCAGTGCGATTGCAAGAGCTGCTGCGCCTTCTGCCTCTGCCTTGATTGCCTTGTAGACAGTTCCTGATAGATCACCTGTAAGAATTGCACGCAATCCATCAACAGTTGCATCTTGTCCAGATACACAGACCTTGCCGT
>WLHG01000107.1 GCA_009702845.1 Actinomycetota bacterium | reverse complement strand
TTATTACAACGGCGATTGCGCAGACCGGAATAGCGTTATAGAGGAAGAGCTCGCTCCACATCCCTTTTATGAATGGGAAAAAACTTAAGAGAAGATGCACCCCGAGTAGTACAGCCCCAGCCCCCTGAATAAGCCGTGTGCGCATTTACTCACGGTAGGCACATCTGCTGGGTTATTGAATAGGGAAAGCCCCGTCACCATTAGTGGTTGCGGGGCTTTTCCGTAGTTCTATATGAGTTGTCTATAAGCCCTTTGTGCAGATCAGAACAGCTGTTGATTTGCTCTCGACAATGCTTGAGGCCAAATCAATTGGATTTCTCAGCGCTGTTGCCTTTGCAGTTTCAAGTGTTCGAATATTTGCGATAATGCTGTTTATCTTGCTTGTATAAGCACGAACTGCCGAAGTCCATGACCCGACTGCAGTGTTAAGAACCTTTTTATCTGCCTCGGCTACCGCTGCTGCCAATTTAGCTTTGGCCGCCGTTAATCGCAGATTAGATTCATCAAGCTTTAACTGGATCTCGGCTTTATTAGTAACCTCATTTGCGATTCCAAGATCGATAACTGGTATCTGCGCTGCGTACTTTGCTGCGATCGCCGCTGAGTCTTTCTTGGCCTTAACATAACTATTTGCTGACAGCAGACAGTCATTTGATAACCAGGTTAATTTAGTACTTGTTGAGAGGGGATTCTTCGCACACTTGTATTTTCTGCCATCGACCTTAGTTGATTGATTCAACTTCTTGCAGGCAACGCCATTTGAAATCGTTGCACCAGATGCTGGGGCAGCGGTAAGGATTCCTGCTGTGACGATGAAAGCAACGCTTATTGAAGCGAGTTTACGCATGTGAAGACCTCCATTGAATATGGCGCAATCTTAGCCAAGGGCAGTTCAAAAACCCTTGATAACCCGCCTGTAAGGCGATGAATTCACTGTGAGTTTTTCTTGAGCTTATCGACGCTGCTTTACTCGAACCTTCATGCCAACTCTTCGAACCATCGGGCGAGGGGCTAAACCAATAACAAAAGTTAATAGTTGGTACTGCCAACCCGGTACTGAAACCGCCTTTCCTTTGAGGGCATCACTCCACGCTTTTGCAACGAGCTTATCGGCGTTAAGCCACATGAAAGCGGGTAAACCCTTCATCGACATACGTCCCCGTTGATGAAACTCTGTACGGGTAAAACCTGGACACAGTGCACTCACCTTTACGTTGCTACCCCGAAGCTCAGTGTTGAGGGATTCAGAGAGCACGGTTAGATAGGATTTTGAGGCGCTGTATGTGCCACCGGCGATAAAGCCAGCCACCGATGAGACGTTAATTACGACCCCCTTATCTCGAGCTTTCATTCCAGGGAGCGCAACATGCATTAACCGCATTGGTGTGCGAACAAGTACTGCGAGGAGATCTTCTTCAGCCTGCAGATCACTGACCGTGAAGGCCTTGTTGATTCCAAAACCGGCATTGTTGATCAGTACATCAATCTCATGTTCTGCGATGTAACTCTCAATAAGTGCGCAACCCTCATCGGTCGATAGGTCGGCCTGCAGAACAACGGTTTCAACACCAAATTTTTCTTCAAGGGCGGCGGCGCGTTCGTGCAGGCGATCTAGATCGCGTGCAACGAGAACAAGGTTGTATTTATTGCTGGCCAGTAAGCGAGTAAAACTCTCACCTATTCCTGAAGTCGCCCCAGTAACTAATGCCCACGATCGCATCGCTCTCCTAAAAACCCTTTAACTCGCCAATTGCGCCGACTGGCACAACTGGTTGGTGCGGTGCAATCGGGGAGATGCGTTGATACATCGCACTCTGCACCGGACGAATATCGGCATCGCCCTTATTGGGCCACATAGATATAGCTCGCTCGGCCTGTGCGGTAATTGTAAGCGATGGATTAACGCCAAGATTGGCTGTAATAGTTGAACCATCGACTATATGAAGGCTCGGGTAGTTATAGACGCGATGGTAAGGATCGATGACGCCGTGTTCGATGCTCTCCCCAATCACACATCCACCAACAAAGTGGGCCGTAAATGGTGCGTCGATGAGATCGCCTATATGCCCACCAGCGATCCCGCCATGTTTATCAGCTATGCGCCGTACAACCTCGTTGGCCGCTGGAATATATGTGGCATTTGGTTTCAATGGATCATTTTTTGAAGTTAAACGCCAACCAAATAAGCCGCGCTTTCCGCTAACCGTTACGGATGAATCTACGTTTTGCATCGTTAATGCAATGACAGTTCGCTGACTCCATCGCCGAACATTCAAAATTTTTCCAAGCAGGGATGGGTTAGCCACGAACTGCCTTAGCCAATGTTTTCTTCGCCCTTTGCTGTTATACCCATCGGTCATGATGGTCTGCATTAAGCCCATGAAGTTACTGCCTTTGCCGTATCTAACGGGCTCAATATGCGTATGCTCATCGGGAAAAAATGAGGATGTAATCGCACTACCTGCGCTGAAATCAATTTCAGTATTCGGCATCATCGCACCCGTTAAGGCCTCGCTATTTGTGCGAGAGAGTTGGCCCAGATGATTAGACAACTTAGGAAGTGATTTCAACTTCATCTTATGGAGAAGCTTTTGCGTATTGAATGTACCGGCGGCAATAATGAGCTGGTCGGCACCAAATTTTATTATTGTTTCAAATGGATCATCGGTCTTAATCGCACGAATTGTCCAGGTTCCATCCGGATTTTCAGAAAAGGATTTAACGGTGGTCATTGGAAAAACAGTTGCGCCTGCAGATTCGGCCAAGCCTAAGTAATTCTTGGGGAGTGTATTTTTTGCATTAAATTTACAGCCCGTCATGCAGGCACCACACTGCTGGCAACCACTTCGATCGGGCCCGACTCCACCAAAGAAAGGATCCTTAGCGCCAACGCCTTTACCTTCACCGAAGTAGATTCCGACTGGGGCCATTTTGAATGTGTGCCCAACACCCATCTCATCGGCGACATCTTTCATCGCTTGATCACTTGGTGAAAAATATGGGTTCTCCACTACGCCTAGCATTCGTCGTGCCTGGTCATACCAAGGTTCGAGTTCAGATTTCCAATCGGTAATCGATGACCACTGCGAATCGTTGAAATACTCATCGCCCGGCTGGTACAAAGTATTTGCATAGACAAGTGATCCGCCACCGACACCGGCACCAGCTAGAACCAAGACATCTGGGAGCACATGAATGCGCTGAATCCCATAGCAACCAAGGGCTGGGGCAAAGAGAAATTTTCGAAGCCGCCAGGACGTCTTTGGAAAATCCTTATCCTCAAATCGCCGTCCCGCCTCTAAAACAGCGACGCTGTAGCCCTTTTCGCGCAGGCGCAGCGCGGAGACCGATCCACCAAAACCAGATCCGATAATTACAACATCAAAGTTCTTCTTCATCTAAACAACAATTCCCGCAGTACTTTCATCGCGAATCTTCCACTGCGTTCCATATGACTCCAATGAATCCAAGAATGGCTTTGCATCAAACCACTCTGGTCCTGCAACACCCTCCGGCTTCCATAAACCCTTGTGAATGAGCTCCATTGCGATTACCGGATTAACGGCCGTCTGCCACACAACTGCCTGATCTCCATATTCGGCCATGGACCACTCGTTATCTACAACGTTGTACATATAACAAGCGTATGGCTTGCCTTCCTTATCTAAACCTTTTACTAAAGCTCCAGCGCAAGTTTTACCCTTCATGCGCGATCCAAGCGTGGCTGGATCCGGCAACGATGCTGCAAGTAAATCGCGAGGCGAGACTAAAACACCCTGAACCTCAACGTGCTCTTTTCGATCCATTCCCAACATTTGTATTGTCTTTAGCGTTGTTATGAACTGCGCACCAAGACCATACTTAAAATTAACTTTCTTAGCATCTACTTTCTGTGGGATAAGCACAACCTCTTCGTGCTCGACATTAACGCACTCGACGGGTCCAATTCCCTCTGGAAAATCAAATACTTCAAGTTCGCTAAAGGGATCGGTTGTGAACCAACCACGGCCATCCTCCCAAACCAATGGGGGATTAAGACACTCTTCAATCGTTGTCCAGATTGAAAACGAGGGAGCAAAGTCATAACCCTCTACAACTAAATTAGAACCATCGAAAATGGTAACCGAATCAAGTCGACTAAAAAGATGATCTGATGCGTATCGCGCAAAGACATCACTCATTCCGGGCTCGATACCCATGCCAACTAGTGCGTAGATATCTCGCTCTTTCCAATTCCAGTCGCGAGCGAACTGCTCGTCACCAAGCTTCACGCCAGTTTCTGTATTTGGATAGTGCGGATGAGGGCGCGAAAGCGACATCGCCATATCTATGTAGTTCGTATTTTCAATCTCGCAGGCCAAAAATATAGGCATAACAAAACGTGGATCCACAGCATT
>WLHG01000106.1 GCA_009702845.1 Actinomycetota bacterium | reverse complement strand
CACGCTTAGATGCGGGCCTTGGTTTAGTCGTCGATAGCGATACTCCTTTATATGGAGGTCTTGATGAGATTAAATTGAGTAATCACGTATTAAAAAGAGCCGAAGCTTTAGCTGCCACGTTGTGGGGCGCTGACTATGCTCGCTTTTCAACTGGTGGCTCAACCCATGCAAATCAAGCGATGATTTTAGCCCTTGGAAAACCTGGAGATAAAGTTGCACTCTCTCGTACCGCGCATCGCTCCGTTTTAAGCGCACTAGTTTTAGCAGGCTTAGAGCCGATCTGGTTATCGCCCGAAATTGACGCGGCAACAGGTGTACCCATCGGAATTCCAGTAGCTGAGTTCGAAAAAATAATCGACCAAAAGCCAATTGCACTTTTATTAACTGAGCCGGGTTATTTAGGCACGTTGTCAGATCTGCCCGCACTCATCAATGCAGCACACGAGCATTCGATCCCAGTCATTGTTGATGCGGCATGGGGCGGCCACTTTGGTTTTTCACCTTTAGTACCCGCCCACTGTTTGGCTTTAGGGGCAGATGCGTTAATTACAAGTACTCATAAGGCCCTACCTGGTTATAGCGCATCGGCTTTACTGATTGCACAGGGAAAATATTTAAACTTAGATCGCATTGAGCAAAGTTTTGAAACGACTCACACAACATCACCTGCTGGAGCACCGCTAGCATCAATTGACGGCTGTCGAGCGCTTTTACAAACACGAGGCCAAGAGTTGATTTCACAGTTAGTTGAAGATGTTGCAGCATTTAAAAATGAAGTGCAGTCGCACTTTGATCTTCCAATATTTCTCAACCCCAGTGATTTTCCGGTCGGCCGCTTTGATCCAACAAAAATTGTTTTGCGCGCCAATCAATTAGGTGGTTCAGGTGTTGATATTGAAAAAGCGCTACAGAGCCAATTCATTCGCGTTGAAATGGCCGATAGTGACACTGTGGTCTTCTTGGCAACATTGGCCGATACAAAAGAGGATTGCGATCAACTAGCTTCAGCGCTTATACCTATCCTTCAAGCAGAGCAAAAACCCCTGCGGGCTACTGCTACTTCCCTTAGCTGGTCGGTAGTCCCAACCGTCGCACTATCAATGCGTGAGGCCTACTTTTCCGAAACCGAAATGGTGGCAGCGGGCAATGCAGTTGGCCGTATCTCAGCCGACCTAATAGCGCCCTATCCGCCAGGTGTGGCAGTCGTCGCCCCCGGCGAATTATTAACAAAAGTTATAATTGACGGCTTAGCGGTGACAAAGGCCGCGGGCGTGCGTATCGCCTATGCAACAGATGCAAGCCTTGCCTCATATCGAGTCGTCAAAGGTTAACTTTTAGTTGGCTTACATGTAAGTGTTGCCCTTGGACTTACCCCTGCGTAAGGGTTAAGTTATGGGCACTATCCCGTAACAGGGCCAACGTTATACCTTTCTATAAAAGGAGAGCGCAGAAAAATTTTGGCTCCAGATGGGCCAAGGTAAGTACAAAATGCCGGATCTCTTGCAGTCATCACATGGACTGCAAATGATCAGGATGTATGAGGAAAATACATACCACTTACAAATAGGAGGAACTGAGTGAAATTTTCAAAAATCACCAGCGGATCACTAGCAGCGGCCCTCGTTGTTGCATTAGCGATTCCTGTAATGAGTACATCGTCAGCATCTGCTGCAACTAACTACGCCAAGATTACTAGCGCCTCACAAGGCGGCGGAATGGCTGGACTAGTAAAGGCTTGCCAGAAAGAAGGACAGCTAAACGTTGTTGCATTGCCTCACTACTGGGCAAACTATGAAGACATGCTTACTGGCTTCAAAGATGCATATGGAGTTAAAATCGATGAGGCAGATCCAGAGGCTTCATCACAGTCCGAGATTGATCAGTCAAATCAACTCAAGGGCACAAATCGTGCTCCAGATGTTTTTGACATTGGTCTAGCAGTTGCAGCTAAGTATGTTGGTACTGGAACTTTTGCTCCATACAAGGTTAAGACTTGGTCATACCTACTTGGTGCATCATCTTTCCCAACTGCTGAAGTAACACCTAACTACACAGGAACAATGACAATCGGTTATGACGGTTCCCTTGGAACTATCACTAGCCTGAACGACCTATTGCTTCCTAAGTTCAAGGGCAAGATCACTCTTAACGGAGATCCTCTAGGGTCAACTGCCGGCATGAACGGTGTCTACATGATCAATAAGGCACTAGGCGGAACTTTTGACGACATCACAAAGGGCGTCGATTTCTTCAAGAAGATGAAGGATGCTGGCAACTTTGTTCTAGTCAACCCTTCACAAGCAACAATTATCTCTGGCCAAACTCCAGTAGTAATTGACAATGGTTACCTTCAAGCTGGCGTAGTTAAGCTATTTGCAGCTGCTGGTAAGTCATGGAAGATGTACACACCAGCATCTGTTGGATCTACATACCACATGGCAGTATCTGCTTGGGCTCCACATCCAGCATGTGCCCGTCTTTGGATGGAATACACACTTGGCGAGACTGGTGCAAAGGTATTTGCTATCGGTGGAGCTACTCCAACACTTTGGGTATGGCTTGTAAAGACTGGCCGTGCACCTGCAGTTGGAATCGCTGCAATTGGTAAGAGCAAGATTAGTGCTGAAGCAGCATCTGCTGCCCAGACACTTGCAGCTCGTACTTACCTAAAGACAGCATGGCCTGCAGCAGTAGGTTCGTAACAAATTAATACGGTAGTGGTCAAGTAATTGACTCAACTTCAATATAAGAGAACCGGTTCCGCCAATGGCGGAACCGGTTCTCGGTATTGGCGTGGCAAAACTTCCTATCTAGGAGTTCTTCCCTTTTTAGCACTTGCCGGTGTTTTTCTAATTTACCCAACAATCAATGTCATTGTTGGTGCATTTCAAGATGGCGATGGCGCATTTAG
Organism: Actinomycetota bacterium; assembly: GCA_009702845.1. The sequence continues at coordinate 1,515 of WLHG01000106.1, read as the reverse complement.
CACAGTAACATTTTTAGAGGTTTATAACTCCCCAATCGCACGACATGCTTTCGCTAACTCGCTAACAATTTCACTTCAAACTGCAATAATCGGTTCAATTCTGGGTGGTTTATTTGCCTGGCCGCTGGTGTCCGGCAAACCAGGCGGTCTCTTTTATAGAGTATCAGTGGCATTGAGCAGCGTGTTAGCACAATTTGGTGGCATCATGCTCACCTTCGCATTTTTAGCCACCTTCGCATTTAATGGCTTAGTCTCATCTTTTGCCGTTAAGTACCTGCCCAATACCTTTCTCGCTGATTCAACCTGGCTTTATGGTCGAAATGGCTTGGCAGTTCTCTACACATTTTTCCAAATCCCTTTAATGGTATTGGTCTTCCTACCAACGCTTGAGAATTTAAAACCTCAGTGGCGAGAAGCATCAGATGCTCTGGGTGGAAAAGCCTACGAATACTGGCTGCGCGTTGGAATTCCAATTTTGACTCCATCTTTTGCTGGAGCGGCCCTGCTGCTCTTTGTTAACTCGCTGTCTGCATATGCCACCGCTGCCACATTAATAAATATGAGAGATTTTTTAACTCCGCTTCAAATTGCTGGCGCGCTAAATAGCGAGGTAGGCGGTGCAAATCCTGCAGAAGCTAAATCCCTATCGGTCTTTATGGTCATTGTCGTGGTCTTTGCGATGTCCTTGTACGCCTTGCTTCGCCGTCGAGTAAGTAAGTGGGAGCAACGACGATGAAAAGATCTCTGGGAGTAAAAATTTGGCGATACTCGATTATCTTTGTTGTTGCCTTCTACTTATTAATGCCTTTAGTTTCTATGGTGGATTTTTCAACTAAACCATTCTCTCTTGGCGCTACTGGCAGATCTCTTGACTCTTGGCGAGCAATTGCGACGCAACCTGATTTGACGATTGCAATTACGCGTTCCCTTATTACTGCTCTGATTGTGATGGCGATTATTCTCTTCCTGATCGTGCCAACAGCGATTTGGGTGCATCTAAAACTGCCGATTCTTCGACGCCCATTCGAATTGTTGTGCCTACTGCCTCTGGCCATTCCAGCCATCGTCATTGTTGTCGGAGTCGCGCCTTTATATAGATGGATTTCAATTAACTTAACAGAGTCACCGATCACTCTGGCCGGTGTTTACTCGATGTTGATTTTGCCGTATACCTACCGATCCCTTTCAGCGGCCCTGGACGCTGTTGACATTCATACTCTGGCCGAAGCCGCTAGGACGCTCGGAGCAACAATTCCTCGCGTAATTTTTGGCATCATAATGCCAACAATTAGAACTGGAATCATCAACGGCTCTTTTATTGCAATTGCTTTAGTCCTTGGAGAGTACACAATCTCAAATATTCTTAACTACAAGACTTTCCAAGTCGTTATCGCTCAAATTGGCTTAAATAGCGGAAGCATTGCAGTTGCAGTATCCCTTGCTTCATTGATCTTTGTTCTCACTTTACTTCTCATAATTCCTAACAAAAAACGCCAAGGCGCAGTCCTTGACGTT
>WLHG01000105.1 GCA_009702845.1 Actinomycetota bacterium | reverse complement strand
TCAACGTTGTTAAACCATGCGTACTCAAGTCCGGTGCGATTAGTCCACGCCTGCTTGCACGTTACTGAGCATGTATGACACCCGATGCATTTATCGAGATTCATCACCATGCCCATTTGGGCCATGACCTTCATTAGTACTCCACATCTTGTGAACGTCGTCGGATAACAGTTATTTCATCGCGTTGATTACCAGTTGGTCCCAGGTAGTTAAAGGCGAATGTGAGTTGTGCATAGCCACCGATTAGGTGTGAAGGTTTAATCATTAAACGAGTTAGAGAGTTATGAATTCCTCCACGCTTGCCGGAAGTTTCTGCCAGGGGAACATCTACAACACGATCCTTGGCGTGATACATAAATACTGTGCCAGCTGGCATGCGGTGCGAAATACAGGCACGTGCGACGACTACACCGTTACGGTTATAGGCCTCAATCCACTCGTTATCTTTAACGCCGATAGTTTCGGCATCTTCAACACTCATCCAGATTTCTTGCCCACCACGTGATAGCGAGAGCATGAAAAGGTTGTCTTGGTATTCAGAGTGAATCGACCATTTAGAGTGCGGCGTTAAATATCTGACCGTAACCTCTTTTTCAATTCCATCGCCTTGGTTTCCAAAGATGCGATGCATATTCAACGGTGGTCTAAATATCGGCATCTGTTCTCCGAGTTCAGTCATCCAATCGTGATCGATGAAGAAATGCTGTCGCCCAGTCAGAGTGTGCCAAGGCTTTAGGCGCTCAACATTGATTGCAAAGGCGGTGTAGCGTCGGCCTCCATGTTCAGAGCCCGACCATTCGGGGCTTGTAATAACTGGAACAGGTCTGGCCTGAGTGTCGGCGAATGTAATCCGCTTTCCTTCATTATCTAGAGCCAAATCAGTTAACCGTTGGCCAGTACGCTTTTCTAGAGCTCTAAAGCCTGCAACTGCGATTCGTCCATTAGTTGTGCCCGATAACGCCAGAATTGTTTCGCAGGCATCTATATCGCGGGCAAGTGATGGCCGCCCTTCAGCAACTCCATGTGAAATTACGCCATTCTTGTGGCGCAATAGTTCGATCTCAGGCAAGACGCTGACTGGAACACCCTTTGTATTAGTACCCAATTGATCAAGTAATGGGCCAAGGGCTCCCATTTTTTCACCTAGCTGGGTGTAATTGCGTTTTACGACAACTAACTTTGGCATTGTTACACCTGGAATCGGTTCTACATTTCCATCTTTCCAGTCCTCAACAATTCCACTTGGATTTGCCATTGCATCTGGAGTGTCATGTAGAAGTGGAACAACGACGATATCTTCCCGTTCGCCTAAATGCCCCTTTGACACTTCGGCTACTTGGCGCCCCAGCATCTGGAAGATGTCATAGTCCGTCTTGGTTTCCCATGGTGGATTAATTGCCGGCGTAAAGGCGTGAACAAATGGATGCATGTCGGTACTCGATAGATCATGTTTTTCATACCATGTAGCTGCCGGCAACAAAATATCTCCAAAGAGGCCTGTGCTTGTCATTCTAAAATCGATTGAGACTAGCAAATCCAACTTACCTTCTGGCGCCTCCTCTTGCCACTTCACATCACGAGGTCTTGCATCAGGGCCGTTTTCATCTGCACGCACGGAGTTATCAGTACCCAGTAAATGCTTAAGGAAATATTCATTACCCTTACTTGAAGAGCCGAGAATATTTGCGCGCCATACCGTTAATACACGAGGCCAGTTTTCTGGAGCATCTGGATCCTCTATCGCAAACTTGAGATTTCCATTTTTTAACTCGCTCACAACGTGTGCCGAGGGCTCTACCCCAAGTGCGCGTGCCTCATCAACTAGATCTAATGAGTTGCGATTAAGTGATGGATAAGAAGGCATCCAGCCCATACGTGCAGACTTTGCCATTACATCAATGGCACTCATATTCTCGAAGCGATTTTCTCCAAGAGGTGTTGCAAGAAGCTCAGACTTTAAGCCGTCGTAGCGCCATTGATCCGTTGACACATACCAAAATGCCGTGCCAATCATCTGACGCGGTGGCCGTGCCCAGTCTGCGCCAAAGGCTAACTGCGCCCATCCTGTTACTGGGCGGCATTTTTCTTGGCCAACATAGTGTGCCCATCCCCCACCATTAACACCTTGGCAGCCAGTTAAAGTAACCAGAGCAAGGAATGTTCGATACATGGTGTCGGAGTGGAACCAGTGATTTGTACCGGCACCGAGCAGAATCATTGAGCGACCCTCGGACTCATCGGCATTTTGTGCGAACTCGCGTGCGATACGAATCGCTTGAGCTGCCGGAACATTTGTAATCTCTTCTTGCCATGCCGGCGTATAAGGAGTTGTGTCGGTGTAATCAGCTGGCCAATCACCCTCGAGTCCTTCGCGGCCAACACCATATTGAGCGAGCATTAAATCAAAGACTGTAGTTACTTTCTTGTCACCAATTTGAATCGTTGGAACCCCGCGATGAAGTACACCACCACTCTCTGATTCTTTTTGGCCCATATCAAAACGCGGCAATAGAATCGGTGCGGCCGATGCATCCGTACGCCCATAGACAGTAAGTAATGGATCTACACCTTCAAGATCTAGGTTCCATTTGCCCATCGAATCATCGTTGTAGCGATGACCTAAAGAGCCATTTGGAATATACGTATTACCGTTAGCTGAATCCAGGACAACCGTCTTGAACTTTGAGCCTTCGGACGTATCACCTAAATCAGATGCAACAAGGAATTTATCCGGCACCCATGCGCCATCTTTTTCCCGAAGTGAGACAAGATATGGAAGATCGGTGAACTTCTTTACATAATCAGTAAATCGCGGAACCTGTTTCTCAACGAAAAACTCCTTCAAAATAACATGACCCATCGCCATGCCAAGTGCGCCATCTGTACCTGGATGTGGTGCGACCCACTCATCGGCAAACTTCGTGTTATCGGCATAGTCGGGGCTAATTGCAATTACTTTTTGACCGCGGTATCTCGCCTCAGTCATAAAATGTGCATCGGGTGTGCGAGTTACCGGAACATTTGAGCCCCACATAATTAAATAAGAGGCGTTAAACCAGTCGGCCGACTCGGGTACATCGGTTTGGTCGCCAAAGACCTGCGGAGATGCGACAGGAAGGTCTGCATACCAATCGTAAAAGGAGAGCATTGAGCCACCCATGAGAGATACAAAGCGTGCACCTGCAGCATGCGATGCCATCGACATAGCAGGAATTGGAGAGAAGCCAAAGACGCGATCAGGGCCATACTTTTTAATTGTATGTACATGTGCAGCTGCAATCATTTCAGAGATCTCTCCCCATTGCGCGCGAACCAATCCACCTTTACCACGAGCTTTTTGATACTTTGTGCGGCGAATCGGATCATCCATAATGTCGGCCCACGCTAAGACTGGATCACCTAAACGAGATTTAGCTTCGCGATACATATCCAGTAGCAGTCCACGGATATATGGGAAACGAATTCGTGTTGGTGAATATGTGTACCAAGAAAATGCTGCGCCACGCGGACAGCCACGTGGTTCATACTCTGGAGAGTCCGGTCCAACCGATGGATAATCAGTCTGCTGAGATTCCCACGTGATGATTCCATCTTTTACATAGACTTTCCATGAACATGAGCCCGTGCAGTTAACACCGTGTGTAGAGCGAACTACTTTGTCATGGCTCCAACGGTCACGATAGAAGTCATCACCCTCGCGTCCACCAACTTTTGTGATTGAACGAAGATCATCGGAGACAACTCCTTTGGAAAAATATCTTCCCAACTTAACTAAAGAGTTTTCAATATCGATACCTGAGGGCATGTCGCTTTTCATGTGCTCAGTCTCTCCTGCAGAGCGTCGAGTCAATATAGGTACAAAGACCCTATTTTCTCTGGCTTCGATAGAGCACTGTTTGCTTATTATTTGTACACGAACTAAGGAGCATTCATGTTACATCGCAATGGATCGGGGCGAGTGCTAGCACTTTCGACGTTTGCATTTACTTTAATGTTTGCCGTCTGGTTAATGTTTGGAGTGCTCGGAATACCGATTCAAAAAGAGTTTGGGATTAGTGATTCTCAGTTAGCGTGGCTCTCCTCAGTTGCCATTCTCAACGGCTCCATTTGGCGTCTTTTTTTAGGAGTTCTCGCCGATCGCATCGGTGGCAAGAAAGTAACTGTTGTAATGCTGCTAGTTACTTCAATTCCAGCTTATTTATTGGCACACATTGAGCTGACATACACCTGGCTACTCGTCTTAGCCTTCTTCGTTGGTTTTGCTGGAAACCTCTTCAGCGTTGGCATTGCCTGGAACTCGCACTGGTTTGAGCGCAATCGACAGGGCTTTGCCTTGGGAGTTTTTGGTGCAGGAAACGTAGGCGCATCGGCGACAAAATTTATTGGTCCGGCAGTTATTGCCGGCACCGTCGGTGGTTCTTACCTTGGCGGAATCATTCCTGGTGGTTGG
>WLHG01000104.1 GCA_009702845.1 Actinomycetota bacterium | reverse complement strand
TTCTCGGTCAGATGGGCTAAGGTGGCGGTCTTCATTAATTACTTAGAGTTACGTTGGTGACTGCGAGTAACCAGTCCTTTTTGATACTTTCCTGGGATGAAATTATTTAGGAAGAAGAGTATCGATCCAAATTCAGGTCCAGGTTGGAGCGCTTATATAGAATCCCCTGAAGATTTCGCTGAAGTAGCTTGGCAAGAGGAGATCCAGCGTCACATAGACGAAATGACTACTGGAAATAGAGTGAAACATTTCTTCACATATTGCTTGTATAAAGTTAAATATCGATTTATGAGAAATAATCCTGTTGATGAATACTCAGGCGGCTTTGGTGATGATGAAATACATGTGAGAAGGATGTGTGATATTTATGATGAAAATAGAATCAAATTCGAAGAGTTTGCAGAAGAGGTCTTGGATAAAGGGTTTGCGTCAATCGTGCATGAAACCAAACTTGTAATCTTCCAGCGAGAGGACTTACCACGCAATCCAGGTATTGCATTGTTTAGTGAAAATCTGGATGGCACCAACCGCTTTAAGGATGGATGGATGAGCAACTCCGGTACCCGCGAGCAACAAGTGAGTTCAATAGTGTTGCAACTAGCTGGAAAGGCTGCCTCAATTGAAGGTTATTAAATCTGCTCGGTAAATCTAAGTCTCATGCACTTCTACCGTATGATTCCAGAGGAGGATTCGCATAGTGGCCGAGTGCGCGCGTCTCGAACACGCGTAGACGACAGTCTCGAGGGTTCAAATCCCTCATCCTCCGCTCGTTTTCTTCGGACATCCTCCGCTCTTTTTATTAGCACAGGCTTATTCTCATCCTATGGCAACTAAAGACCGCAGCGGATACCTTACGTGGAAACATGGAAGAACTTGGTTTCGCGTAATCGGAGACCTTAAATCTCCATTCATTCCAATTGTTGTAATGCATGGTGGTCCAGGCAGTGCTCACAACAATGTTCTCACGATAGCAAAACTGTTGAACGCTACAGGCCGGCCCGTAATTGTTTATGATCAAATTGGTTGCGGTAAATCAACATCATTAAAATCAAAGCCTGCCGAGTTTTGGACAATGGAACTATTCGAAGAAGAGTTATCAAGAGTTATAAAGCATCTTAAAATTGAGAAGCGCTACATACTTGCAGGTGCATCTTGGGGTGGGATGCTGGCGCTGAATTACGCAATCAAGAAACCTAAAGGTTTAAAAGGTTTAATCATTGCTAACTCGCTTCCATCAAGTCAGATGTGGGTTCGAGAAACTCGGAAACTAGTCGCGAAATTGCCTGCAAAACACCGCGAAGCGATATATAAATATGAGAAGTTAGGCAAGTACACCAACAAGGAATATCTAGCGGCCAACGCTGAGTTCGCTAAACGTCATATTCGGCAGATTCCTCTACTCGTTGACAACGCGCCAAAGCGAATAGTCGGTAAGCATGTTTACGAGGCGATGTGGGGACCTACTGAATTTACAGTTCGAGGCTCGCTAAAGGATTGGTCGGTAGAGAAGGAACTTCAGCGCATTAAGGTTCCTACTTTTTTTATTAATGGTGAAAATGATGAAGCAACCCCGACGATGCAGAGATTTATGAAAGCTCGCGTTAAAGGATCTGAGTACTACTGCATTAAAGGAGCAGCGCACTATGCTTTTGCTGAAGCACCGCTTGAATGGATGCGGGCAACCGAGAAGTGGCTAACCTCCAAGAGGCTTTAATTACAGCAGGCTAAATCTCAACGCCAATGTATTTGGTTTGTAAGAACTCATGAATTCCATCGAAGCCGCCTTCACGGCCCAGCCCGGATTGCTTCACGCCGCCAAATGGTGCGGCAGGATCTGAAATGACGCCCTTATTGATGGCGACCATTCCTGACTCCATAGCTTCAGCTGTTCGCAATGCCCGCGTTAAGTTTGATGAGAATACATAACTAATAAGTCCGAAATCAGTGTCATTTGCCCAGGCGATACCTTCGGCATCGGTATCGAAGATTACGACTGGTGCAACTGGTCCAAAGATTTCGTGGCTAAGAATTGGGTTATCTCTCTCAACTGTAAGCACTGTGGCTGGGTAAAAAGCACCGTCGCCTTCGGGCTTAGCTCCACCAACTTGTACTTTCGCACCAGCAGCGATTGATTCATCGACGATTTCCGCTATCTTGTTGCGCTCTTTCATTGAAACACTTGCACCGAGCGTTGTTGTTGCATCCGTACCGCGGCCCATAACGAACGCCGACATTGATTTAGTTAGCTCGGCGATGAACTTATCGGCGATGGGGCGTTGTACATAAATTCGATTTGCAGATGTGCAGGCTGCGCCTCCGTTGCGCATCTTGGCAAGAAGTAACTGCGGAATAGTGATTGCTAAATCGGCATCGTCATGAATGATTACTTGAGCGTTTCCGCCGAGCTCCATTGAGCAACGAATAACATTGTCGGCCGCCTCTTTAAGTAGTACGCGACCAACTTCGGTTGACCCAGTGAATGAAAGATTCTTAACGCGTGGGTCATGTAGCATCTTTGAAATCGCTGGGCCGGTTTTCTCAGGGAGCACTAAATTCAAGACACCCTTCGGCAAACCTGCACGCTCCAAGACATCAACGATGTACATCGCGGTTAATGGAGTTTCAGTTGCTGGTTTTAAAATCATTGTGCAGCCCGCAGCAACGGCTGGGCCGATTTTGCGAGTGGCCATTCCTGCCGGAAAGTTCCACGGAGTGATAAGAATGGAGAGACCGATTGGTTGGTGGGTTACCAGGATGCGCTTATCGCCCGATGGAGACATTCGGAAATCTCCAGGGGTGCGAACGGCCTCCTCGGCAAACCAACGGAAAAACTCGGCGGCATATCCCGCTTCTCCGCGAGCATCTGGCATCGCTTTGCCGTTTTCACGTGAGATCAAGGTTGCAATTGCCTCAATCTCACTCGTCATAATCTCGAAGGCTTTGCGCAAAATCTCTGATCTAAATCGCGGCGCCGTCTTGGCCCACGAAACCGCCACTGAATCAGCTGCGGCAATAGCGGCTTCACATTGGGCATCAGATGCCAGAGAGACCTCGGCGATTACCGAACCGTCGCTTGGGTCATGAACGGCGACCTTGCTAGCGCCTTCAACCCATTGGCCATCGATATATAACTGTGTTTGCATAGGGCGAGCATACGCTCCGCCTGCAAGAAGTTGTAGCTGGTGCGCTCTACGATAGAGCCACTGCAATAAAGTTGCGTTACATGCAATTAATTAAGGAGTTCTAGTGCCAAAGTCGTGGACGGATGATGCTCCCACTCCAGTGGTGCTTCAGGACCACGCTCATCTAGAGGACTCGTTTGCCTACAAAATAAAACGAAAACTCTTAGGCAATGCGCTCAATAGGCACACTCTTGGTCATCAACGATTAAAGAAGCGTTTCGCGCTTGGAATTCTCGCCTCGGACTGTATTTCTTCATCGGCATATGGCTCCGAACAGATTCTTATCGCCCTACTTCCAGCCTTTGGTTTAGCGGCATTTGCGATCTTGATGCCGATGACTGCAGTTGTTTTAGTCATCTTGACGATTATTACGCTCTCCTACCGAAATGTAATCAATGTATATACCAAAACTGGTGGTGCCTACATTGTCTCGCGAGATAACTTTGGTCCAGTTGTTGCGCAAGTTGCCGCTGTTGCATTAATGCTTGATTACATCGTGACCGTTGCTATTCAATCCGCTGCAGGTGTTGCAGCAATTATTTCAACTTTCCCGGGACTCCACTCATGGAAGATCCCTATGATCTTATTTGTCATCGCACTGCTAACTTATGGAAATCTTCGCGGCGTTAAAGAGGCCGGCAAAGCCTTTGCGCTTCCGACTTACTTCTTTATTGCCTGTATGTTTATCGTCTTTTCAATGGGTCTTTACCGTCAATTCAATGGCACTCTTGATGAATTGGCAACCAACCTGCCAGGTGCAGTTGAAGTCGGTCAAGAGCAAGGGCTTCTTACCTTTGCCGCGATTTTCATTTTGCTTCGTGCATTTGCTAATGGCGGTTCATCACTGACAGGACTTGAAGCGATCTCTGATGGTGTTGCCTTATTCCAGCATCCAGAACACGTTAATGCGCGACGTACTTTGTTTGTGATGAGTGGACTCCTTGGCACATTAGTTCTAGGCGTCTCATGGTTTGCCCATAAAATTCATGCGATGCCTTATGAATCAGGCACTCCAACAGTTATCTCTCAAATTGCAAAGACAATTGTTGGCGATGGCGCTTTTGGTTCGTTTATGTTCGTGATGGTCCAATTAGCAACGATGTTAATCCTTTTTGCTGGTGCAAACACGACCTACAGCGCCTTCCCACTCCTATGTAACTTCGTGGCAACTGATGGTTATTTGCCCCGCCAGTTAACTAAGCGAGGCCACCGTTTAGCTTTCTCCAATGGAATACTTCTTCTATCTGGTGGCGGAGTCTTTTTAGTCCTTTTCACCGCAGGATCTGTCGAGCATCTTGTGGCTTTCTATGCTCTCGGGGTAT
>WLHG01000103.1 GCA_009702845.1 Actinomycetota bacterium | reverse complement strand
TCGCTTGCTTATCTTCGCGAGCAGATAAAGTGAAAGACTCGCGATTAGCGCTCGAACCGAAACTGCCCCAGCCCAATCGAAGGCATCGACGACTCGAAGCACAAGAAGAAATGATCCGCCCCACAAGATTGCCAGTACTGAGAACTCACTCGGCACATTCATCTTCACGACCAGAAGGCTACAGCTTTAATTTAAAGAAGAACCGCACTATAAGCCGAAGAACGGAAAAGACCCGGATTTCTCGGGGTCCTCCCATGCACAGCCATTTCAATTCTTGCGAATTATTTCAACTTCTCCTTCTTAATACCGAGTTTCTGCGAAATTTCAATTATTCGCCTTGCAATTTTCTCACCTTGTCCCGATTGCAGCGCCATTGGATTGAGAGTCAAGAATCCCAATGAAGTCAACTCTTGCCCCAGAATAACTCTTGGTGTTCCGTGATGTAATTCAAGATAGACCTCATCTACAATTTGGGGTGCACCAATTCTGAATTTCAATTGGTCAACAAGAAGGTACTCATTTCGGTATCTAACAACATCAATCGCATCAGACTCTTGAACTATCTTCTCGCACATGTTCAATTCTTCGTTTCCCAAATTGTATTCTGCGTTAATCAAGTATTGATCAATTGCAGCCACCATTCCAAAGATCTGCTCTCGACCAACTTTCATAGCTCGTACGATGCCGTTTGCTGGAAGTCCCAGTGGCGCGTTGCTCTGCCCTTGCAAGGAGGGCCATGTAGTTATTCGTTCATCCATATCTAAATGGTGGAGAAGTGCCGCAATAGCATTTTGTTTACTGCAAAAGAGAAGTCCGGCAGTTTGTGGACCACGGAAGCCTTTTCCTCCACTGGCTGCCACGAAAGTAGCACCCATCTTGAAGTAGTTTTGCAATCTCTCTATTGGTGGCACCGTGACTGCCGCATCAATGATTACAGGAACTCCTTTAGCCCTGCAAAGCTTTATAATTTCACTCAATTCAACTTCTGTCTTAAAATCATTTTGTCGATAGATAAAGGCACAAACAGTGTCATCAAGAGATGATTCAATCTCAACAAGGCTCGCACCGTGATCTCCACCAATAAGCCGAAGGACTGCACCTGTTGCAATAATCGGGTGATCGTATGGATCTGATTGAATTCGCTGAATAACTACGTTTCTCTTCGGCCACGTTACATGAGGTAATGAATTAATTCTCTTAGCGTCAGACCCTGCAATGCAGACAGAGGTGGCCATAGTTAAAGCTGCCGCCGCGCCACAAGTAACGAGTCCGCCAGGTACATTTAACGCCTTAGCGATGTAATCAAAGGCCGCTAGATGCAACTCATCCATGCGATAACTTAGATGAGAAGAATTCTTTATTTCTGTCTCAATCTCCTCACTGAGGTTGAGACCACCAAGACGGGTCACTGGTCCTACCCCATTAATAACGGGAGTCACTCCGAGTCTCTCTGCAAGGTTCATTTTATTCTCCTTTTATGTGACCACTCGTTAGAAGGCGAGCGCTCTAAATACTCTCGACAGATTCCGGATTTCCGCTGGCAACAGAGCGAAGAATCGCATCATTCACAGCGACCGCACCCATGGCTTCCTCGATCGCTTGAGTGAACGGTGCATCCGATATGACGCATGAAAGGAAGTGGTCGACTTCGGCCGCAAGGTCGCCGACAATGTGACCGTTAACCTCAGGCCAATGAAGTCCGTCCGGAATACGGTAGCCATCCGGACCGAGAATACGCAGACCGTGATCTCGCACGTCGATCTCGAGGGTGCCCTCGGTGCCCACCAATTCGAAGCGTCCATCTATTACGAAGGGACCGTGATCGGGGCGGGACCAACTATTGAACAGGCTCCCGATAGCTCCTCCGCTTAAGTCGAGCGTGCTCATGATTGCATCCTCAGAGTCGACACCCTGCAGCGGCATAATCTTTGAGACCGATCGGGAGTAAACCCGCTCGATTCTTGTGCCGGTAATCCACTGAATAGCATCGACGTCGTGAACGCCGATGTAGAAGCAGACAGAGCTCGAACCCTTGAGTTTCATACCGATGTTGCGCGTTCCGAATCGTCCCGCCGTTACATGAACGACTTCGCCAATATCTCCGCGCCTGACTGACTCAGCTGCGGCGGCATAACGAGGATCGAAGCGGAGAATGTGTCCGGCCATAACGCGAGAGTCGCTCGAGCGAGCGGCCGAAGCGATAGCACGTGCACCCTCCAAAGTATCTGCTAATGGCTTTTCCACAAGGACGGGACGGCCGGCCTGAAGTATCTCGACTGCCGCCGCAACGTGTAATCGATCGGGAAGGGCGACAATGAATGCGTCGATTTCAGAATTAAGAGCATCGGCTACTGAAGGCAAGTATCGAGCACCGTACCGATCTGCAAGAGCGTTACCCGCGGCGGCATTAATGTCGACGACCGCTACTAATTTAGCGCGTGGGTTGTTTGCAATGCACGATGCGTGCAGGGATCCCATGTATCCAGCTCCGACTACCGCTACCTTAATCATTTTCTTCTCCGTATCATTTCGTGGTGCGTTAAAAATTAGTTGAGCGTCGTAGTGCGTAGAGCTGTACGAGGACCTTGCGATCCATCCTCCCAATCGGCAACCCATTCCTCGTCGTAGATTCGCAGGCCGCACGCAAGGTTCGTTATGGACTGAGTTTCCTCCTGAGACAATGTGAAGTCCCAAATATTGAAGTTCTCGATTAAGCGATTCTTTGAGCGAGACTTCGGAATAGCAACGACATTTGGATGATCGCAGATCCATCGCAGGACTACCTGCGCCGGGGTCTTTCCATGCTTGGCTCCGATGGCAAGCAGGAGCGGCTCAGTCGAGACTCGTCCGATTGCGAGAGGCGCGTACGCCGTGATGAGTAGCTCGTGTTGAACCGCCATCGAGATAATCTGATCCTGACTAAGGTACGGGTGAAACTCGATTTGGTTGCAGAACACGTCTGCATAGGAAAGCGCCTCACGAAGAAGTTTGGGCGGGAAGTTGCTCACGCCAATGTTGCGTGCCTGACCAGACGCCTTTGCTATCGAGAGCGACTCAACAGAATATTGCACCGTGAAGTGCGGAGACGGCCAGTGTATTAGGAGCAGGTCGACGTAATCCAGACGCAAACGATCAAGCGACTGCCCAACCACATCATTGATGGACTCCTTTGCGAGATCGGTGATCCACACTTTCGTTGTAACAAATAGTTCGTTTCGAGGCAGACCCGACTGAGCGAGTCCTTTACCCACACTCTCCTCGTTTGCGTATCGCACCGCTGTGTCAAAATTGCGATAGCCGATCTCGGCTGCGGCCAGTATGGTCTCGACGCATTCGTCGCCGCTAAGCTCCCAGGTACCCAACCCAATCTTCGGAATCGAAACGCCCTTAATAACTTGGTTCCTCATGTGGTCGCTACGTACCTTATAAAGCAAAACGCTTCTCGTTCTAGCATGCGCATGGCCCTTTCCGTTGGCTTGCTTGTCATCTCGTGTGCCAAACCGATCACTTTCAGCGCTCTTGTCGGACGGTGTGCCCAGTCTCGTTAGTTTGAACGAATGAATCAAAATTTCATGTTGATAAACGTACGCATTTCAAGATGAACTTACGACTGGAACTATGACATTTGACCATAATGAAGTCAAGCATTCGATTGGTATGTGAGAATCTATATAAATATTTTGACCAAACTAAGCATGGATTCACGCCATGCGGAATAAAGATAAAGAAGAACCGACCTATAAGCCGGACCTCTGGCATTAAACTTAAGCACATGCAGATTGAAATCAGTACTGAAAAGTCACTGACCGATGAGTTAGCTCAGCTATATGCATCCTTAGACTATGAAGAGTGCGATGCCATTGGTGAATATGTCCTTAGTGGGGACAATACGTGCATGACTAAATTGATTGCAAAGATCGAGGTTGGTAATGGCTAAAACTTTCGATCTCTTCACCTTTGGTGAAACTCTTGCTTTGTTTATGACCACCGATACTGATTCAGTTATCACTGCTAGAAATTACTCAATGGATGCCGTTGGTACCGAAGCAAATGTTGCAGTAGCGGCACATCTACTTGGTCTAAATGTATACTTTCAAACCAAGCTTGGGCCTGATGAATTAGGAATAGCGGTAAGCAATAGATTTGCAGATGTTGGACTAGCGACCAAACACTTCATTACTTGCGAGAATTACACAGGGGCGCTCGTTCGAAATCATGGTGGAACCCAACCTTTTGTGAATACGTATCTGCGCAGATCAAGCGCTGGTTCTACTTTTTCACCAGCTGATATTGATGAGGGCGCGCTGATTAATTCAAAGTGGCTTCATGTAACTGGAATCAGCGTCTCAATCTCAGAAACCAGCAAGAATGCCGTAATACATGCTCTTGATATTGCCCGGAAAAATAGGGTTGGGATCAGCTTTGATTTAAATTATCGAAAGAAGTTATGGGATGAAGATATTGCCAGCAAGACACTTAACTCCATCATTAAGGATTTAGATGTTGTTAGTGGCGGTGTCGATGAATATGAAATCATTTTTGG
>WLHG01000102.1 GCA_009702845.1 Actinomycetota bacterium | reverse complement strand
ACTGGTACCAAAATCATTCCTGTTGCACTGAACGAAAAACAGCTATTCAAAAAGAGGGCGGCAGATGCAAAGACCAATAGCTAATCCAAGCAAAAAACTCGCCGCCATTTTAGCGATGGTAGGTGCGTCATGCGACCAGCAAATTGATGAAATTGAAGTTACCGGGATTTCCCAGTCAAGCTACGAAGTGATCGCGGGCGATCTATTTATCGCTCTACCCGGGGAGAAATTTCATGGTGCCACTTTTGTAAATGATGCAATCCTAAAAGGGGCGGTCGCCGTCTTAACCGATTTAGCCGGTGCTGCGATGATTAAAGGAGCTCCCGTCCTAATTGTAGATAACCCCCGACGTGCTGCCGGAATAGTAAGTGCCTGGTTTTACTCTGAGCCAATGCGCGATTTATACAGCGTTGGCGTTACCGGAACCAATGGAAAGACAACAGTTACAACGATATTGCACCAGATTATGGAAGCGGCAGGGCGCGAGAGTGGACTCATAGGGACAGTTGAAACACGTATTGGCGCTGATGTGCTCAGCAGTAAGCGAACAACTCCAGAGAGCTCGGATCTGCAGGCTCTTTCTGCAACCATGCGAGAGCGACACATACGCAACTTAGTAATGGAGGTTTCAAGTCACGCAATTACTTTAGAACGAATTCGTGGGAGCCACTTTGCAGTTGTTGGATTTACCAATCTTTCTCAAGATCACCTGGATTTCCATAAATCGATGGAGGAATACTTTCTAGCTAAGTCAAAATTATTCACATTTGAATATGCTGATCTGGCAGTCATAAATGTCGATGATGCATTTGGCGCACGCCTTGCCGAGATGACCGAGCTTCCAGTTATTACTTTATCTCGCACAAACACCAAAGCGGACTGGCACTTTGTGTCAATTACTCGCGATTACATCGGCGCATCAGTTGCAATTCGTGGAAGCGGTGGAATTCTGATTGAAGGAAAAACTATTTTGCATGGTGGATTTAACTACGACAATCTTTTGATGGCGATTGCAATCGCCACGGAGAGTGGAGTCGACCCAATAGATATCGCAGCGATAATGCCTGCGCTAACTGGCGCCCCAGGTCGCCTGGAGGCCGTTCGGCTTGGGCAGAACTTCACCGCCCTGGTTGACTATGCCCACTCACCTGATGCCGTTGCGCGAGTTTTAGAGACGGCACATGAGATTTCCGGCGGTAGCGTCATTGCGGTATTGGGATGTGGTGGCGATAGAGATTCCTCCAAACGCTCACTCATGGGGAGGGCGCTTCGAGATGGGGCCGATATTGCCATTTATACGAGCGATAATCCGCGAAATGAAAAACCAGAGGATATTCTGGTGCAAATGGTTTTAGATATAGATGTCCAAGCGCCCAATGAAGTGATTCTCGACCGTGCACAAGCGATCAGAGCTGCAGTTAATTATGCAAAAGAGGGTGACTTGGTCATTGTGTTAGGTAAGGGACATGAAAAGGGTCAAGAGATTTCTGGTGAGGTTCACCCATTTGATGATCGAATCGAACTTGCTCGAGCGATAGAGAATAAGAAGTGATTACATTAACCGCCGGTGAAATCGCCCTACTTGTTGGGGGAGAGCTTCATTGCGATCCTGACTTGCTTATATTTAAAGCTCCAGTATTTGATTCTCGCTTAGCTACTCCCGGTACTTTCTTTTTAGCTCTCAAGGGCGAGGTTCATGATGGCCATGATTTCGTCGCAGAGGCCTATAGATTAGGTTCGGTTTTCTCTTTAACTACTCACACCATCGATGGGCCATGCATAGTTGTAAAAGATGTAATTGCAGCGCTCTCAACTGTGGCAACTTTTATTCGTTCACGTTTGAGCAACCTAACAGTTATAGGAATAACTGGCTCACAAGGCAAGACAAGCACGAAAGATCTGCTTGCACATATGTTGGCTGCAGTCGGTCCAACCGTAGCGCCCGCTGGCTCTTTTAATAATGATTTGGGACTTCCTCTGACACTTCTTGAGTGTGACGAGCGAACCCGATTCTGCATTCTTGAAATGGGCGCACGACATAGAGGGGACATCGCACGATTATGTGAAATAGCAAAACCAACTATTGGTGTCGTGCTATCAGTAGGTACCGCTCATTTAGGTGAGTTCGGTTCGCAGCAAGTTATCGCCGAAACCAAAAGTGAACTGATTACAGCTCTTGGCGAAAATGGTATTGCAATCCTTGGAACTTATGACGAATTCACCCCAGCAATGGCCAAGTTTCATAGTGGAACAGTGCTTACATTTGGAGAAAGAAGTGATGTAGATGTTCGGGCTGCCGATATTGAAATTCGCGAGGGACGCGCCCATTTTGATTTAGTTACGCGTGCTGGCCGCGATGCCGTTGGTCTGCGTTTGGTGGGGGCTCATCAAGTTTCAAATGCTCTTGCCGTAGCCGCTGTTGGAACTGCTCTAGCGTTGCCAATAGAACTCATAGCCAGCTCCCTTTCAACGGCAACAATCGCAAGTAAGTGGCGCATGGAGCTCAATGAGGTCGAAGAGTTACTCATTATTAACGATTCATACAATGCAAATCCAGCTTCCATGAGCGCGGCTCTTCATAGTCTTGCCCTTTTTGCACAAGAGCGAGGGGGCCAATCCTGGGCTTTTGTAGGAAAAATGCATGAACTCGGCGAGTCAGGAGCCACGGCAAGTGCAGATATTGGCAACCTTGCCTCTGAAATCGGAGTTGATCACTTGGTAGTCGTCAATGCACCTGAGTACGGATCTGGAGTCGGCGCTATGCAGTACCACCACGTTGCCTCGATTGCAGATGCCGCCACATTCGTTTCATATTTCGCACCTGGCGATGTTGTACTTGTGAAAGCCTCGCGTGCAGAGAGATTTGAATTACTTGCAGATGAAATTCAAGCGCGTTGGTTGAGTAGAGATGACGAAAACAAATGAGACAGATTCTAATAGCTGGCGCTATTGCGCTTATTTTTTCGCTTTTTGGTACTCGAGGACTCATAAAGATTCTTGCAAATCGTGGATATGGACAGATTATTCGAGATGACGGTCCGAGCAGCCATCACATAAAACGCGGAACCCCGACTATGGGTGGTGTAATCCTTATCGCAGCCGCCCTTGTCGGCTACTTAACCGCCCATATATTAACTCAGAACGCATTGACGGTTTCGGCCATCCTAGTTCTCGGTTTAGTACTGGCACTTGGTACTCTGGGTTTTATCGATGATTGGTTAAAGGTTTCGCGCCAAAAATCTTTGGGGCTGACTGGAAAACAAAAACTTTTTGGTCAAGCAACCGCGGCCACCATCTTCGGAGTGCTGGGAATTAGATTTGCCGATTCCTCATCCTTAACTCCTATCTCTACCTATCTTTCTGGAGTTCGCGAAACTGCCATCTATCTGGGGCCGGTAATCGCAATTGCATGGGTGGTACTCATGGTGATGTCTGCTAGCAATGGCGTAAATCTTGCCGATGGTCTCGATGGGCTTGCAACTGGTGCATCTGTGATGGTTTTTCTCTCGTTCATTTTGATTGGTGTGTGGGAGTTTGGCCAAGGCTGTGCAATCAACTCTGGAATTGGTTGTTATCAAGTAAGAGATCCTCTGGATTTAGCGGTTCTGGCCGCCGCATTTGCCGGTTCGTGTACTGGTTTTCTCTGGTGGAATGCCTCGCCGGCAAGGATTTTCATGGGAGACACTGGCTCTCTTGCACTTGGGGGAGCACTTGCTGGACTAGCGGCAACCTTGCGTGTTGAACTTTTACTGATTCCCCTTGGTGGACTTTTCGTAATCATCACGATGTCAGTTGTCATCCAAACCCTGTACTTTAAAATAAGTGGCGGTAAGCGTGTGTTTAAGATGGCACCGCTTCAGCATCACTTCGAACTTCTGGGTTGGGGCGAAGTTACTATCGTGATTCGCTTCTGGATTATTGCTGGACTCTCGGTTGCCCTTGGCCTAGGCCTGTTTTATGCCCAGTGGGTAGTCAAGTAACGTCGATGTCTCTTAACTTTCACGGCCAGAAAATACTTATTGCAGGAGGTGGCGTTACTGGCACTTCGATTGCATCATTTCTTAGTTCGCGCGGGGCAACAGTTGTCATTGCAGATGAGAATTCAAAGCTCGTTAGTAAATTTCCAGTTCTTAGACCCGAGGCTGTAGTTGTTGAAAATTTCTCTGCAGTTGTTGTATCACCTGGATGGAAAGAGAACCATCCTTTGTTGCGTGATGCGAGAGGCGCGGGTATAGAGATATTGAATGAGATCGATATCGCCTGGAACCTGGCTCAGGAAATCGCTCCACATCAAAAATGGTTGGCACTAACTGGCACAAATGGAAAGACCACTACAGTTGAAATGACTGCCGCAATACTCCAGCGCGCTGGCTTGAAAGCAGTTGCGTGCGGAAATGTCGGCGACACGGTTATAGATGCCGTCAATAAAAAAGAGGGATTTGATTACTTAATCCTCGAACTCTCATCTTTTCAACTACATTGGCTCCGTCAGGCGCACTTTGTAAGCGTGGCAATTCTAAATATCGCAGATGATCACTTGGATTGGCATGGCAGTTT
>WLHG01000101.1 GCA_009702845.1 Actinomycetota bacterium | reverse complement strand
TCTGATTCCGATCTCTCGAACTTTCCGCAAGCGCGTACTAGAAAGCTCAATCGGAACACTTCTGAGCAAAATAAAAGTGATAGTCCCACTTGGAAACATGTGGGTTGCAGGTACTAAGCCCTAAATCCATTGGGCTCACCGCCGGCACTCAGATGCTTCTCAGGAAATAGGTATCTAATAGAGCCATGACCAAGCCAACCCGTATCTATAAGCACTCAAGCGCCGGCACCGACTGGGCCGCCTTATTGGTGGGCGGTGGTCTTGGCTTAACTCTGGCGCTGCAACTTACGACGGTTCGCAAGAGTGATTTTATGACGGTCTATGCAAATGTCGCATCGCTATCTCGCTTACTGGCCTTAGTCGGAACATATTTTGCAATCGTTGGAATCTTTTTAGTTGCGCGAATTCCTTGGGTCGAACGCGGCGTTGGCCACGATCGCTTGGTGACGTGGCATCGCAAATTAGGACCGTGGTCTTTGTATGCAATCGGCGCGCATGTTCTCTTAGTGATCATCTCTTTCGCCGGTCAGGATTCGATTCCGCTGTATAAAGAGCTATGGGAAATGCTTAAAACATTTGACTGGATGTGGTTTGCACTTGCCGGTTTCTTCTTAATGGTTTTGGCTGGGGTCACTTCATATAAAAAAGCCCGCGCGAAGATGAGTTATGAAACCTGGTGGATTATCCACATCTATACATACTTCGCAATTGCGGCATCTTTTATGCACCAAGTTCTCAATGGACAGATGTTTCTTGGCCACCCACTTAACCGCGCTTATTGGACTTCGCTCTATGTATTGATGGCCTTCTCGATTGTGTATTGGCGCTTTGGTGTGCCACTGGTGCGTTCAATGAAAGTTAATTTAAAAGTTGAAAAAGTAGTTGTTGAAGGACCTGGCGTTGTCTCGGTCATCATGAAGGGCCGCAACTTAGATCGATTAGGCGCACAGGGCGGCCAGTTCTTTGGTTGGCGATTCTTAACTCGCGGACACTTCTTAATGTCGCATCCGTATTCATTATCGGCTGCCCCCACCGAGCACTTAATGCGAATCACTGTTAAAGATCTCGGTGACCACTCACGTTCTTTAGCATTTTTAAAGCCAGGCACTCGCGTATTTGTTGAAGGGCCGTATGGTGCATTTACCGCCGGACGAAGCACTCGCCCGCATGTTGTTTTAGTTGGCGGAGGCGTCGGAATCACGCCCGTGCGCGCCTTAATCGATGAGTTCAACGGTGGCGTGCAGATGGATTTGATTTATCGCGCCTCAAGAGAAGTCGATTTAGTTCTACGTGAAGAGTTGGATTACCTAGCTTTCAATAGCGGCGGATCGATCCGTATTCACTATTTAGTGGGCTCGCGTAAAGAGCATCCAATGGATGCCGAATCTTTAAATCGTTTGGTTCCGCAGTTTGCCGACTCTGATATCTATATCTGTGGACCTGAAGCCTTGGTCAGCGCCGTGCGCAAGGCGGCCGAAGATAGCGGTGTTCCGAAGAATAGATTCCATGACGAGGCCTTCGCCTTCCATAAGGAGTAAGCCTTGCACCGGTAAGTAAGGATATTAGTTATCCACAAGTTTCCCATAATTATGGGGTACACAATTATCGATGTCGGTAGTACACTTTAAATTGTTGGAATGAATATCAAATTCACCCAATCGGCGCGAAAGCACCGAATCGGCAAAGCGCGGGCGATGTATGTGATTGAAAATTTTCCTTTCACATTAATCGATGGCGAAGAGGATGGAAAAACTCAGCGAATATGGGTGGCAATTGATGATCGAGGGCTTGAGCTAGAAATAGTCGCTGTAGTTCTTGAAGATTATTTGCTGATAACTCATGTAATGCCGACAGACTTAAGAAGGGGGAAGAAAAAATGGCCGCAAAAGTAAAGACAAAGTACATAGTTGGCCCTGATGTTGATTTAAACCGTGAAGTCATTCGCTTGAAAAATGGTAAGAGGCTAACGAATGCCCTTGCTGCAAAGATGGCAGAAGAGGCAGTTAAGCAGGCCGTGGGACGACCTTCGCTAACAGCGAAATCGGTCGAATCTCCTCAAATAAAAGCCAGAGTCCCCGTAAGTCTCAAGAAGGCACTTGATAAAGAGGCAAAGCGTCGTGGAGAAACAAATTCGGCGATTATTCGTGAAGCCCTAGAGAAATATCTCAAGAGCGCCTAGCCAGGCAAAGGAAAGTATTTTCATTGGAGGCTCTGTGGCCTAATTCAGAAAGTTCTCAGGTTCGTGCAGTTAGGTATGACAAGTAAGAGCAAGCAAGAGTGAAAGGTTGGGCAGATGAAGCGCGGATTACTAATTGCAGGTGGCACGTTAGGCGGCCTCGGTGCAGTCATGTCCATCACGCCCCCACAGTTGTCATCAACTAGCTCTTTATCTATGGGCGATATGGCAGTTGTTAGTGACGGAGCAGCGGCTCCATCATCAGCGCCAGCTGCATCGACCAGTGCGTCGGCGGCACCAGCTCAGAGTGCAACGGCTACTAAGCCCGCTACTACTAAGCCCGCTGCAACAAAGAAGGCGACAAATAAGCCTGCATCTAAGGCAACTGCAAATTCAAATACGAATTCGAATTCAAATACGAACTCGGTGGCCGCGACAACAGATCCAACTCCTGCAGCGGTAGCCACTACAGCTGCTCCGGCTGGTGTTAATGGAACATTTACTGGGCCAAGTATTTTTGTACAGTACGGAAATGTGCAAGTGCAAATCACTGTTGTAAATGGAAGAATTACCGATGCTAGAGCCGTAGTTGCTCCTTCAGGCAAGAATGATCGCTATACAAATATGGCGGTACCGGTTCTAAAGAAGCAGACTCTTGCCGCGCAGAGCGCGAATATTCAAGGCGCATCAGGGGCTTCATATACCTCTTATGGTTGGTATACATCGCTACAAGGAGCGCTCGCTAAAGCTGGAATGTAAAGCGTTAGGTAGGCTCGAGCAATGAATCACCTTCGCCGCCAGTTTGATGTTTGGGGCACGGTTGTAGATGTAGATATCGCATCGGTGATTATCGGCGATGCCGAACTAGATGCGGCATTGGAAAAGGTAATCGAATTTTGCCGCGGCGTAGATAACGATTTCTCTACGTACAAAACAGATTCATGGGTATCGCGTGTACGTCGTGGCGAAGTTGCTATAGATGATTGTCCCGAGAATATTCGCGAAGTCTGGGAATTATGTGGGCAGGCAAAATACTTAAGTGACGGAGCATTTGATCCCTGGGCAGTTGTTGGCGGCTTTGATCCATCGGGCTTAGTAAAAGGATGGGCCGCCGATATCTGTGCCGATATGTTGGTTGCAGCTGGGGCGCAGCACGTACAGGTTAATGCCGCTGGAGATTTAGCGTTGCGCGGGGGTTGGTTTGATCCCAATGATTCAAAAGTAAAGCCATGGAAAATCGGTGTTGTGAATCCCGATAATCGCCAAGAGATACTAAAGATTTTTGAAATTACTGATGGCGCAATTGCCACGTCAGGAACATACGAGCGAGGTGCTCACATCAGTGATCCCTATACGGGGATGATTGCAATCGGTGCGAAGTCGGCGACGATCGTTGGCGATAAGGGCTGGTTATGCGATGCACTTGCAACGGCCGTGATGGTTGCCGGTACTGATGCCGCAAAGTGGTTTGGTCAGGATGAGCTAGCGGGCTACCAAGTGTGGGCTATAGATCGCCATGAAAATACTTCGTGGAGCCTATAAAGTATCGCCCGTGACTGATAAGCGCGCGGCCAGAAAAACATTACATGTAAAGCGAACGTCAATGTTTGTTGCGCTGAGTTTTTGCTTTGTCGGCCTTGGCTTAACACCTGCCCTTGCCGTTGATGAGCGAGTGATCGATATCGTTACTGTGAGCTGGGCAGGCTCTGCACCCACCCCTGCCACTGGCGACCAATTAGCGGCCTTAGTAAACACAGAGGTCAATAAGAGTTGGAGATCTTTCACAACGTTAGTTGGCGACACTAAAGATCGCAGCATCTCATTTGTCGCAGGTAAAGTTTTATCCACACCAATCGTTTTGAATTCAAGGATGGCATGTTCAGGCGTGAATTCGATAGATTTTATGAACTACACACGCGTTGAGGCATACAAACGGTTAGGGATTTTAGATGATGTTGATCGCTACTTAATAATTAACGCCCCAAAAGCTGGCTGTGTGTGGTCGGGCCGTGCACAGTTGGGTGCACCAGATGCGACCAATGGCACTCTCGTTTTGCATGACACCGATGATCCATTTGTTATCACTCACGAACTTGGTCATACTTTTGGCTTAGGCCACACTAACTTTTTACGCTGTAGCAACAATAATCCCGATGGCACCTGGGGTGATGTCTGTAAGGCAGTTGAATACGGCGGAGTTATTGATGTTATGGGAAACGTTGACACTAAATCGCCTCTAAGCACCTATCACCAGTGGAGGATGGGCCTTCTTGATTCAACGCAGGTCAAACAAGTGTCGAAAACCGAGACGTTAACGCTAGCCCCATCAGACTTTGCAAATGGCCTGCGCGCACTCTATGTGCGAGATGGTAGTGCTGCCTATTGGATCGAATATCGACGGAGTTTAAATGGCGTGGGCTATAAGCC
>WLHG01000100.1 GCA_009702845.1 Actinomycetota bacterium | reverse complement strand
TGCATTCTGAATCGCCTGCCCTGCTGCACCTTTGCCAAGATTATCGATTGCAACCGAGATGATTAAACGATTTGTATGCTCGTCGACTGCTACCTGGATCTGCACTTTGTTACTACCCGTTAGCGCACTTGTCTTTGGCATTTGACCCAGAGGAAGTACATCAACAAAGAGTTCAGAAGAATACGCCTTGACATAGAGTTCATGAGCCTGCTGTGTCGTCAACGATTGATTCAACTTTGCAGTAATAGTGGAGAGAATTCCACGTGGCATCGGAGCAAGTATTGGTGTGAATGATATTTTTGCGGGTTTTTGTGCTACGGCAGATATTGCCTGCTCAATCTCAGGTGTGTGTTGGTGAACTCCCCCGAATTTGTATGATGTTAGCGAACTCATAACTTCACTTGCAATCAAATTGATTTTTGCGCTTCTGCCAGCTCCGGTTGTGCCTGATGCTGCAACCACAACGATATCTGAAACATCGATAATCCCAACAGCGGGAGCGATTCCGAGAGAGATTGAGGTTGCATAGCAACCTGGGTTTGCCACCCTACTCTCCCTTTTGATTGCATCACGTTGACCAGATGCAAGCTCTGGTAATCCGTAGACCCAAGCCCCTGCATGTTCACCGCCGTAATACTTTTTCCACTGGCTTGCATCTTCTAATCTGAAGTCGGCACCGAGATCGACAATCTTTACATTCGATGGAATCGTTGCAATCAAGGCAGCCGACTCACCATGTGGAAGGGCTAGGAAAACAAGTTCAATAGTTGAGAAATCTATTTCATCAACGGTAGCAAATCTGTGCCCTGCGTAACTCTGTAATTGAGGGTGAATGGAGGTGACCTGCTCCCCTGCATGTGAGTGAGCACTAGCCACAGTAACTTCAAATTGCGGATGCCCTGAGAGAAGGCGTAAAAGCTCTCCGCCTGTGTAGCCACTTGCACCGATAACCGCTGTTCTCATGGATACAGATTAACTCAAAACCGATATTTATGCAATCTTGTGCATATTTATGCGGTACGTAACACCGCGCCACATTTAGCAAGGGCCACGTCCGTTGCAGCCTCACGCATCGCTGAGACCTCATCGCCCGTCAGAGTTCGATCGGGTGCGCGGAAGGTCAGAGTGAAGGCCAACGAAATCTTTCCATCGCCAATCTTGTCGTAGCGATCAAAACAGGTAATTGATTCAAGGAGCTCTCCGGCACCTTCGCGAAGCGCCGCTTCCACAGATTGGGCGCTCACGGCTGAGTCAACGATGAGAGCGACATCTTGCAGTGCCGCCGGCATTGTGCCGACCGTAGTTGGTCGGACTAACTGCGAATGCGGTAAAGCGCTCAGAGCTACTGCAAATGCAACGGAGCGTTCTGGTAAACCATAGGCGGCCACAATGCGAGGGTGAAGCTCGCCCGCATGGGCTACTGCTTTGCCATCAATGATTAATTCAGCGCAACGGCCTGGATGCCAAGGCGCAAAATCGGAGCGCGCTACAGTCCACTCTAGATTACATAACTCTAAGATCCCTTGCGCAAAAGCAATCGCATCTGTCCAATTGTAATCGCGCGACTTACCCTGCCAATTTTCATTCTCCACTTTTCCGACCAATAGACCTGCGACGTGATAAGCCTGCGGTGGGACACTCGCAAAAATCTCTTCTATTAATTTCTGATCAGGCCGCTTTGAAAGCTGCGGAGAAATGGCTGAAACTAACTTTTTGGAACTGCGGAAAATTGAACCCATTTCAAATATTGCAAAATCCTTAGCTCCGCGACTTATATTGCGCTG
Source organism: Actinomycetota bacterium (assembly GCA_009702845.1). The sequence continues at coordinate 2,830 of WLHG01000100.1, read as the reverse complement.
GGCAACCTCGATTAAACCAGGGACTAGATGCACACGCATCAGTGGGAACTCTTCAGACATTGGGTTAGCAACCCGATAAGTCGCAGCCCGCTCTCCAACGAAGCCCATAGAATCAATTGTCGCTTGATTAGTGAAGGGAAATGTCTGTACTTCGGCTAAACCACGGCTAGCAAGCATTGCAGCTACCGCTCTTCGACGCTTTTGATCTGCAGTCAATGATGCATGCAAAGGACGTGGTGGAAGTACTGAAGGAATCTTGTCGTAACCAATCATTCGCGCGACTTCTTCGGCAAAATCAGATGTTGTTAGTAGATCAGAGCGCCATGACGGTGGGTCAACGGCAAAACTCTTTTCATCAACATCACAGCCGATAATACGTAAAACTTCAGCCACTTTTTTCGGAGATACTTCAAAGCCAAGAATCGTTGAGATTTTCGCAGGATCTATCTCCACGACAGGCGCGTAGATAGGCTCTCCATCGACGACTGTTGCTACATGTTGAGCTGAACTGTGGGCAGTTAGAAGCTGCACAAATCGAGCAGAGGCAAACTCGGCTAACGAAGGATCAACACTTCGCTCTAGTCGGCGTGATGCCTCCGAGGAGAGTTTGTGACGGCGTGAATTCTTTGCAATCGAAGTTGGATCAAAACGAACCGCCTCAAGTGCAATGTCAGTTGTCGTCTCCGAGATTTCTGATGTAGCCCCGCCCATCGTTCCAGCTAGTGCTAATGGTTTTTCATCATCGCAGACCATCAAATCATCGGGATCCAACTGGCGCACCTGGCCATCTAAAGTTGTGAAGGGTTGAGCTTTACCGGCGCGCTTAATAGTTAAGCCGCCTTTAATCTTCGACTTATCAAATGCATGTAAAGGTTGACCGAGTTCGAGCATGACGTAGTTTGTAACATCGACTACCAAAGAGATAGAACGCATTCCCATTTTTTCAATCCGTCGACGCATCCACAGAGGTGTGGTTGCCTTCGGATCAAAGTTAGTCAGAGTACGTAAGTAGAAAACCGATGCAGCGGAAGGATCGGCAATTTTTGCAGTGACGCCCTTGCCGGTCTCGGTGAATTTCAAACTCCGAAGAAGATCAACGGGATCGCTAAATTTAAGACCGAGTGAACCGGCAACCTCACGAGCCATTCCTCGAATGCTGAGGGCATAACCGCGATCTGGATTGATCGCTACATCAAAAATTACATCATTGATCTGCAAATCCCCAATTGCATCGGCGCCAATTTCAACTTCATTCTCATTTAAAACCATGATCCCTGCATGGTCATCACTTATGCCTAATTCACGGGCAGAACAGATCATTCCATTGGATTTTTTGCCGTAAGTCTCTCGCGCACCGATTGTGAAATCTCCCGGCAATACTGCGCCAGGTAGGGCCGCTACAACCACATCCCCTACGCCAAAGTTTGTTGCCCCACAAATAACATAACGTGTTGCACCTTCACCGCAATCAAGACCTACGTAACGGATTGGCTTTTTAAACTCAACTATCTCTTCTATGGAGAGAACTCGTGCAAATACGAGTGGCCCAGTCAGATCCGACCCTTTTTCAATGATCTCTTCGACTTCAAATCCGACTCGAATGAGGGCATCGGATATTTCACCTGCAGTTACTGAGGCAGGGATATCAACAAACTCTTTAATCCAAGACAACGGCGTCAGCATTACAGGCCAACTCCAAACTGACGAGTGAAACGAAGATCGCCTTCGACGATATCGTGCATATCGGTAATACCGTGGCGCACCATCAACGTTCTTTCTAGCCCCATACCAAAAGCAAAACCGCTATAGACATCGGTATCAATTCCGCATGTTGCAAGAACTCGTGGATTCACCATTCCGCAACCGCCCCACTCGATCCAGCGATTGTTGAAGAAAATATCTACTTCAGCACTTGGCTCGGTGAATGGAAAGAAAGATGGTCGAAGTCGCGTTGTAACCCCTGGACCAAACATATGGCTTGCAAAGTTATCCAGGGTTCCCTTGAGGTGAGCCATCGTGATGCCCTTATCAATTACTAAGCCCTCTACCTGGTGAAAGACAGGGCTATGTGTGGCATCGAGTTCATCTGCACGAAAAGTTCGGCCAGGGCAGATGACGTAAATAGGTGGCTCTTGTGTAAGCATTGTTCGAATTTGCACTGGTGAGGTATGCGTACGCAGGACCATTCCAGATTCAACTGGTTCGATAAAGAATGTATCTTGCATTGTTCGTGCTGGGTGATCTGTCGGAATATTTAGCGCATCAAAGTTCAGCCAACCAGATTCGAGCTCTGGTCCCTCTTGTACCGCGTAACCCTGTTCGATAAAGAAATCAGAGACTTCGTTTTTAATAATTGAAATCGGGTGCAGCCCGCCACGATGAGCGCGATTAACTGGCAAGGTTATGTCGACAACCTCTTCGAGTAATACTTTTCTATCGCGCTCAGCCGCTAACACCGCCGTTGCAGTTGCCAACGCCGTGGCGATTTCAGCTTTTGCCTCGCCAATTATCTTGCCAAAACTTGCTTTATCCTCAGGTGAGAGTGAACCTAGCGCTCTCGATGCCAAGGCGATTGGTGACTTATCCCCGGCGTGATTTAAACGAGCCGTTTTGAGTGTGTCTAGATCAGTGGCGGCGTTGAAGGCAGTGCGAGCATCGCTCACCCACGTACGTATCTCGTCCTCGCGCATGGGGGCGAGTCTATCGGGTCGTACTTTAGAAGGAGCGCATATTTGCTAAGTGGTACATCAGAATCGATGCCGCCGCCGAAAGATTTAGGCTCTCGGCCGATCCCGGCATAGGGATATGTACTGATTCGATATCTTCCATC
>WLHG01000010.1 GCA_009702845.1 Actinomycetota bacterium | reverse complement strand
TGACTCGCCTCAACCACTTCCTTAACAAGGGGAAGAATCGAAGTGAAGCTAATCTTTTCGGCAATAAAAGCCTCCACTGCAACCTCATTAGCCGCGTTGAATATTGCTGGCATTGCGCCACCAAACTCTCCGCAATATCTAGCAAGTGCAATGGCAGGAAATCGATTGGTATCAATCGGCTCAAAACTCCAATTATGTTTAATGTTCCAATCTATTGCGGGCGTAGCGTGGCTCAAGCGATGAGGATAATTGAGTGCATATGCAATCGCACCCTTCATATTTGGTGGACTTGCCTGAGCAATCGTTGATCCATCTTTAAACTCAACCATCGAATGCACCACTGATTGACGGTGTATCACAGCTTCAATTGAGCTGTACGGCATAGAAAATAAATGATGCGCTTCGATTATTTCTAATCCCTTATTTACAAGCGTTGCAGAGTTAATCGTTACTACCGCGCCCATGTTCCAGGTTGGATGCTTAAGCGCATCGACGACCCTGATATCACTTAGATCATCGCGATCCACGAATGGGCCGCCACTTGCCGTCAAAATTAACTGTGCAATCTCTTCCTTTTTGCCGCTTTGCGCGCACTGCCAAATCGCAGAATGCTCTGAGTCAACAGGAATAATTTGATTCGGTCTTGCCTTTGACATAACAAGCTCACCCGCTGCAACGAGTGACTCTTTATTTGCAAGGGCTAACGTGTTCCCCGCATCAAGGGCTGCAAGCGTTGGGCCAAGACCAATTGATCCAGTGATGCCATTGAGAACAACATCGCACTCAATAGATGCAATCTCAGTTGATGCAAATGCTCCACCGATAACTTTCACCCCAGGTAGGCCGTGGCGAACTACATCGGCATTATTTACAACACCAACAAAAGCAACGTTAAATGCTTTGGCCTGCTCAATTACAAGTGCCGGGTTTGTTCCAGCCGAGGTAAGGGCGATGACGCGGAATTTTTCAGGGTTGGAGGCAATTATCTCTAAAGCCTGTCTTCCAATCGAGCCGGTCGAACCCAGAATTACAACTTCGCGCATCTATCGATCCAGAAGGTTTTGTGTTGGTGAATACTTCTCGCCCGATCGACGCTTTGCAATCGCACTTAACGCCTCCAACACAACGCGGTTAGCTAAAATCGCTGTGATATCGGCACTATCAAACGCTGGTGCAACTTCGACCACATCTATTCCGACAACTGGAAGCTCTAGACAGATTCGGCGAACCGATTCAAGGAGTTCGCGACTTGTCATTCCGCCAGGTTCGGGTGTGCCAGTACCAGGGGCCATTCCAGGATCAACAACATCAATATCAACCGATAGAAAAACACCATCACATCCATCGGTCAATGTTGCAAAGGATTCATCTAAAACAGTATTGAGCCCGCGGTGGTGAATCTCAGTCATCTCATATGAGCGCATACCTTGATCGCGCATCCAATCCAATGTCTTTGAATCAGGCCAGTAGCCGCGAAGGCCAAGCTGCAAAAAGCGATCTCCGCGAACAATTCCATTTTCAATCAAGCGACGCATCGGAGTTCCATGACCAACTAGGGCACCAAATTGATCTTCGCCCGTATCGGCGTGAGCATCAAAGTGAATCATCGATATTTTACCAAGGCCGCGGTGCCGAGCAATGCCTGCAACATCGGCAGATGCAATTGAATGATCTCCCCCAAGAATGACCGGGATTGCACCTGCACGCGAAATCTTTTCAGTTGCAACGGCTAGAACTTCAAGGGATGCAACTAAATCTCCACCGGGCATCATTAAATCTCCAGCATCAACAACTTTCATAGCCTTTAATGAATCTATGCGAAGGGCTAAATGTGGACGCTCGCCATCATGCGGTAAATAATCTCCGCCACGAATAGCTTGTGGGCCAAATTTCGCACCGGATCGATGTGAGGTTCCACTGTCAATTGGTGCACCAACGATGACCACATCGGCATCTGCGAATGTGGATGGGATATCTAAATCGCAGCGATCGATTCCAAGAAACGTAAAATCAGGGCCATACATGTTTCCGTGGTTCGTCATGCCTCTAAGAATAGGTGCAAAGAGTTAGGAATCGAAACCTAAGCCCAATACATCTAGAAGTTTGAGCCATAGATTGCGCTTGCCCTGTCTTTCATCGGCCTTATTTATCGACCATTGCGTGAGGCGAATAAAGATGAAGCGAAATGGCTCTGGAGGAAATGGCCAAGGCTTCTTGCGAACCATTTCAAGGCGAGTTCGTTCGTTGTCGACGCCATCTAAGAGATCGAGCATGACTTGAGCACCAAAGCGAGTTGATCCAACGCCAAGGCCCGTATAGCCCATGACATAGGCGACGCGACCGCGATAGGCCTTGCCCCAAAAAGGTGAAAAACGTGAGCAGGTATCAATGGCCCCGCCCCAGCCGTGCGTGAATTTGATTCCCTTTAACTGTGGGAATGTCTCTAAGAACGCTTCGGCTAAATGTGCATACGTCTGAGCATCGGATTCATACTCTTGGCGCACTTTGCCGCGGAAGTTATAGATTGCATCATAACCGCCCCATAAAATCTCATTGTCTTTCGTCATTCGATAATAATGGAACTGATTGCCGGCATCCGATAAACCTTCACGCTCTTTCCAGCCAATTGATTCAAGCTGCTCGGGCGTCAAAGGTTCGGTAACAAGTTGGAAGTCATAAACAGGAACGACATATTTATGGGCACGACGAACGAGTGATTTAAATACGTTTGTTGCCAATGCAACTTTTTGTGCATACACACTTCCATATGGAGTATGAACAATCATTCCGTTATTTGTACGCTCCAGCCATTCAACATGGGTATTCTCAAAAATCTTTACACCAAGTGAAATACATGCCCGCTCTAATCCCCACACTAAACGCGCCGGGTCTACAAGGGCAGTGCCATCTGGATCCCAGAGTGCGCCTTTATACAGCGGTGAATTAACCCGTGCTTGTATCTGACTTTGATTCAAAAGCTCAACATTGTCACCGAATGAGTTACGGAGCTCGGCCTCTTCAACCATCGACTCCATCTGCCAATCTTCGATAGCAACACGGAGTTCGCCATTCCATTCAAAGTTACACTGAATTCCATATTTCATAATCGTTGCTTCGATGCCATCAAGATTCTCGCGGCCCATGCGTTCAATAATGGCCATCTCATCTTTAAAACGGCTATACCCGTTCATAAATCCATGAGTCAGTGAGTAGCTACAAAAACCACCGTTGCGCCCGGATGCACCTGCGCCAGTTTCGCGCTGTTCGAGCAGAATTACTTCGCGATCAGGGTTTTGCTCTTTAGCAAGCAGCGCCGTCCATAGCCCTGTATATCCAGCTCCGACAATGCACAAATCAGTTGTGGCATCACCAATTAATGTTGGATGAGGCAATGGCTCCAGGGGATCTTCATCTAGCCAGTACAAAGCTGGCTGCATATGAGAGAGATGTTTGAGAATAGAGGGATCGATGGTTGCCATCGTGCTATCCGGCCTTGACCGGAATCACCCCTTCAATCACAACTAAGAGTTGGCCCGGGTCCTCCGGAACCTAACCCCATAACGCAGGTTTTCTATTAACGACCTGTAGTTCGCTATGGCTGGGGCTTACTTTAGCGTGCTTTTTTCCGATTTACTAACTGCCCCGCCACAACAATGGCTAAAGCTAGGAAAAACATAGAGGAGCCAATGACGTTAGCTTGTGCCGGGATTCCGCGGGCAGCGGCCACGTAGACAAACTTTGGAAAAGTCATCATCGTGCCTGAATTAAAGTTTGTAATGATGAAATCATCGAATGAGAGCGAGAATGCTAGAAGAGCCGCTCCTGCAATTCCAGGTGCAACAAGTGGCAAAGTTACTCGGCGAAAAGTTTCGAGTTCGTTGGCATAGAGATCCATCGCAGCTTGTTCAAGTCGTGGATCAAGGCTTGCGATACGGGCTTTAACGGTAACTACGACAAATGAGATGCAGAACATCACGTGAGCAATAACCGTTGGCCAAAAACCTGGATTAACTTTAAATACTAAGAAGAGTGAGAGCAGTGATGCACCTAAAACGATTTCAGGGGTAGCCATCGGTAAAAAGATAAGCAAGTTAGAGCTAGATCGTCCAGCGAAATGATAGCGACCAATTGCAAAGGCGATCATTGTTCCAAGAATCGTTGAGAAGATAGTTGCAAGTAAACCGATTTTTATTGAGTTACCGAGGGCTGCACAAATCTGTGGTGCACCACAGGGATTCTGCCAGTTGCTGAGGGTAAAGCCCTTCCAAATTAAGTTGCTCTTTCCTGAGTCATTAAATGAAAATGCAAAGGTGTATGCAACTGGAATAAAGAGATAGCTAAACCCAAAGATCATATAGATACGAAGAAGGTTTCGGCCAAACCAGCGCGAAAGACGGGCCTTAAATGGAATAGTTGGAAGCGTTGCATCTTTAATCTTGCTGCTCATACCAACTCCTCCGTTCCAGCTTTGCGAATGTAGAGCGTGACGAGAATTAAGATAGCCGCCATTAGCGTAAATGAGAGTGCAGCGGCCGTTGGGTAGTCAACAATCTTGAAGTAACGTGACTCAATTACGTTACCAATCATCTTTGTATTGGGACTTCCAAGAATGGCAGCGTTTACATAGTCACCGGCCGCTGGAATAAAGGTCAGTAACGTGCCTGCAACAACTCCTGGCATCGACAATGGCACCGTTACTCTGCGAAAAGTTGTGATTGCATTGGCATATAAATCACCCGATGCCTCAATAGTGCGCGGATCAATGCGCTCAAGAGATGCATATAGAGGCAAGGTCATAAATGGCAGGAAGTTATAGGTCATACCTGCAACAACGGCGATCGATGTAGATGTAATAGTGGTTTGTTGGCCCATTAAGTGAAGATTACGCAGCGTCGGGACTAAGAATCCCTCCTCACCAAGGATCTGCTTCCAGGCAATTGTACGAAGTAAGAATGATGTAAAGAAGGGAGCAACAACTAAGACAAGCAGGATGTTCTTGAACTTGCCTGATTTAAAGGCGATGGCATAGGCCAATGGATAGGCAATAGCCAGTGCAAAGATCGTTGCTAATGTCGCATAGACAAACGATCGACCAAACTGTTCTTTATTATCAAGAAAAGCATTGATGTAATTACTAAAAGCAAAAGTCTGTTCGTACTGGCCCGTGTCTCCCCCCGCAATCGGTGTCTGCGTAGAAGTCTGAGCTAAGTTAACGATAGGTAAAATGAAGAAGGTAAAGAGAAAAGCAAAACCTGGAAACAACAACAGGTAAGGAACACGTACCTTTGGCACGGTAATGCTCATTACTCTTTATTCATCTAACTGCTCTGGATTTACTTCAGTGCCGGCGTCGACATCTTCGTCGCCTCGAAGACCAAAAGTAAAGCTTGGCTCCCATGAAATGGTTACTTCTTCGCCCTTATTAAATGGTGGAACGCCATCATCATTTTGCTCAAAGACCATTAACTCTTGACCCCACGGCATTGCAACTACGTACTGCGTGCTTACGCCGATGTAGGAAACATCTTCAATGCGTCCACCGTTTAAAACATTGCCTCGTACATCTGAGCCGGCACGGGTAATGCGGAACTTCTCTGGGCGAATACCTGCATAAAGAGAGTTATCAACTGCGTGACTTCGCACCTTTGGCATTGAAATCTTTTGACCAAAGAGATCGATAACTAAGTTATCGCCATCGTTGCCTTCGATCTTTCCCTTTATGAGGTTGGATTGACCCAAGAAGTTTGCAACGAAGGCCGTCTCTGGATCATCATATAAATCGGCAGGTGAGCCCATCTGCTCGATCTTGCCCTCATTCATAACGGCAATGGTGTCGGCCATTGTCATGGCCTCTTCTTGATCATGGGTTACATGGACGAAAGTTAAGCCAACCTCACGTTGAATCCACTTGAGTTCGATCTGCATCTGACGCCGCAGTTTTAAATCAAGGGCGCCAAGTGGCTCATCGAGCAAGAGGAGTGCCGGGCGGTTAACTATTGCGCGAGCAAGTGCGATGCGCTGTTGCTGACCGCCTGATAACTGTGTTGGCTTACGTTCGGCCAAATGTGGGAGTTCAACAAGGCTAAGTACTTTATCTACCTGCTCTTTAACATCTTTGATTCCGCGACGGCGAAGGCCGAATGCGATATTTTCAAAGATAGTTAAATGCGGAAAAAGTGCGTAGTTTTGGAAAACAGTATTAATGGGGCGCTGATATGGACGCGTTGTAGTTATGTCCGTTTCGCCTAAGTGAATACTTCCAACTGTTGGCTCTTCAAGACCGGCAACCATGCGCAACGTCGTTGTCTTGCCGCAACCGGAAGGCCCAAGCAATGCAAAGAATGATCCCTTTGGAATCGTTAACGTTAAATCATCGACGGCCTTGAAGTCACCGTAGGACTTGGTGATTCGAGTTAGACGTAAGTCCCCACGTGCGGCAATTGGATCAATCGCCACTAGTTACCCTGTGCCTGCTGAAAGGCCTCGGCCCAAGTAGTTTCCTCATCAGGTGTAAGTGAGCGGAAGACATGTAGACGTGATGATGTCTTTTCAGTTGGGAATATGTACTCACTCGATGCAAGCTCTGGGGCAATCTTTTCCATCTCAGCTTGCGCGCCCTTTACTGGACATACGTAGTTAACATATGCGGCAACTTCGGCTGCGACTGCTGGATCGTAGTAATAATTTATGAGCTTCTCGCCATTAGCTTTACCGGTAGCCGATGCAGTCGAAGGAATCATCAAGTTATCACCTGAAATTGTTCCACCTGACTCTGGAATTGCGAAGTCGAACTTGCCTTCATTCTCACTGGCAAGAATGAACATATCCCCAGACCAGCCGATGACTGCAGTTGCATCTCCCGAAGTAAGGTCTTCTGCATACTCATTACCCTTGACTCCACGAATCCAACCATCAGAAATTTTTGCGGCCATGAAATCAACTGCATTCATAAATTGATCTTCAGTCACGGTCGTAATATCTACGCCTTGTCCAAGGAGAATTACGCCGATTGTGTCGCGCATTTCTGTAAGCACGACGATCTTGCCCTTATTCTGCGGAGAAAAGAGCTCATCGAGTGTGTGGATTCCCTTTGGATTCTTCTCAGTGTTCCAGCCAAAGCCAGACATGATGCCCTGCCACGTTAGAGATGACTCTCGGTTGGGATCATAGGACGGGGATTTAAGTGAATCGAGAATATTTCCTGCATTTGGAATATTAGCTAAATCAAATTTTTGGGTATAGCCAAGGCGCATCCAACGTGCCGCCATCCAGTCAGTTGGTGTGACTACGTCATATCCAATGTCCTCGCCGAGCTTGAGCTGTGCCTGAACTTTTCCAAAGAACTCATCGTTATCGTTGTAATCTTCAAAGTACTGAGCATCGATTCCAGTTGATTCAGAGAATTTAACGAGAGTTGGATAGGTCTTGCTCTCCTCATCGAAATCTAAATAGAGAGGCCAGTTACCCCAACGGACTGAATTTTCAGCGGCCTTGTCTTCGCCACCTCCGCCACATGCTGCGAGTAAACCTGCCGCTCCTAATCCGCCCGCCCCTGCTAAAACTCCGCGACGGGAAATGCGAGCGCCGAGAATTGAACGCGCCTCTGGTGAAAGTGATCGCTCTGTGGCCATGCGGGTTTACTCCTTATTGTGTGAGGTTCTGGCGCACATACTATGCCCCCAGATTGGTCATAACGTGCTTTATCCGCGTGTAATCTTCAAATCCATAGGCCGATAAATCCTTGCCATACCCTGAACGTTTGAAACCTCCGTGTGGCATTTCGGCAACTACGGGGATATGGGTATTGATCCAGACACAGCCAAAGTCAAAGGCCTTAGCCATACGCATCGCGCGGCCGTGATCCTTTGTCCAGACACTTGAGGCTAGACCGTAGTCGACACCATTTGCCTTAAGCACGGCATCGGCCTCATCGCTAAAGCGTTGGACTGTGATGACCGGCCCAAATATCTCGTTTTGAATCATCTCATCATCTTGGAGAAGGCCTGCAACGACAGTCGCCGGGAAGAAGAAGCCGGGGCGATCAAGGGCTGTGCCACCTGCCATTACCTTTGCATGCGATGGCACGCGATCTAAGAATCCAGAGACTCTCGCTAACTGATTAGCGTTATTGACCGGCCCTAGGAATACATCCTCATCGGGAGCGCCAATAGCTATGGCCTTGGCCTGCTCGGTTAATAGGGCGACGAAATCATCGTAGACCGACTCTTCAACAATAACCCGAGTAGCTGCAGTGCAGTCTTGTCCAGCGTTGAAGTAGCCGGCAATTGCAATGCCTTCGGCTGCGGCCGCTAAATCTGCATCGGCAAAGACAACTACTGGTGCCTTTCCGCCGAGCTCAAGATGCACGCGCTTTAGTTGCGCAGCTGCAGATTGCGCCACTTGAATTCCAGCACCAACTGAGCCAGTAATTGAAACCATGTCGGGGCGCTTATGTTCTACAACTGCGCGTCCTGTTTCGCGCTCGCCACAGACTACGTTAAAGACGCCATCGGGCAAGAACTCTGACATTACTTGTGCCATCCACACTGTTGATGCCGGTGTTGTATCACTTGGCTTTAAGACAACGGTATTTCCTGCAGCGATCGCTGGTGCCCATTTCCATACGGCCATCATCATTGGATAGTTCCAAGGAGTTACTTGGCCGATAACACCAATTGGTTCGCGCCGAATCATCGATGTCATGCCAGGCATATATTCACCGGCAGATTTTCCTTCGAGGTTTCTTGCAGCACCTGCAAAAAAGCGAATCTGATCGACCATCGGTGGAACTTCTTCAGATGTAGTTAATGAAATCGGCTTACCGGTGTTGCGGCATTCAATATCGATTATTTCAGATTGACGGTCTTCAATTGCATCGGCGATTTTAAGCAATGCTCGCTGGCGTTGCGATGGAGTTGAATCGCGCCACCCAGGAAATGCATTACTTGCTGCACTGAAAGCGGCATCGACATCGGCTGCATTTGATTTTGGGGCCGTTGCATATGCAGAGCCCGTTGATGGATTAATAAGTGAAGTTGTTTCGCCGGATGTGCTCTCTACGGCCTTGCCATTAATGAAGTTCGTTAACTTTTCCATAGTCATGAGCCTACCAAGAGTGTGCGAAGCTAACTAGTCTGTTCTGGTTTTTTCCGCCGCCGCCAACTGTCCGCATGCGCCATCGATTTCTCTGCCTCGGGTATCTCGAACTGTTACGGGTACGCCGTAACTTTCTAAGATTCGAACAAACTCGGCCTCGTCTTCGCGGCGCGATGCCGTCCATTTTGACCCAGGCGTGGGGTTGAGCGGAATTAAATTAACGTGGGCATTTCGATTCTTAAGTAAACGACCTAACAAATCCGAGCGCCACGATTGATCATTTATGTCTCGAATGAGCGCATATTCGATGGAATAGCGGCGGCCCGTGCGTTTTTCATACGCATCGGCAGCGGCCAAAACCTCTCTGATATTCCAGCGTGAATTAATCGGCACTAACGTATCCCGGAGCTCATCATCGGGAGTATGAAGTGAGACGGCAAGGGTCACTGCAATCCCTTCTTCGGTGAGTTTTTCAATTCCGTTAACAAGGCCGACGGTCGATACTGTGACCGAACGCGCGCTAATGCCTAAGCCATCTGGATTTGGATCAGTGATATTTCGTACAGATCGCATCACAGCGTTGTAGTTAGCCAGGGGTTCACCCATGCCCATAAAAACAATGTTGGAAAGTCGCGTAGGGCCACCGGGTAGTTCGCCATTTGCACATGCTCGTGCAGCGGCGACAATCTGTTCAGTAATTTCACCGGCGCTCAAATTTCGTGTTAATCCAGCTTGCCCTGTTGCACAAAATGGGCAGTTCATACCGCATCCAGCTTGTGAGGAGATGCAGACGGTTACTCGATCGCTATAGCGCATTAAAACACTTTCAACGAGGACGCCATCGTGTAGCTTCCATAAATCCTTACGCGTCATTCCTTCATCACACGTAACTGATCTAACTAACTCAATGAGTTTTGGAGTCAACTGATCTGCAATGCTCTGGCGCATGTCGGCCGGGATATCGCTCCAGGTCTGTGGGTCATTTGAAAGATGTGCAAAATAATGCGTTGCAACTTGTGTAGCCCTAAATGCAGGCAGACCCAAAGCCTTTGCTACTTCACGACGCTCTTCTGGAGAGTAATCAGCTAAGTGCTTAGGTACTTTTTTGCGCTGGACGGGTTCATCGAAAACTAAATTGATCTCGGGAATACTCATAGCCAGGCCTTGACTAACTCAAGTGCTAGCCACAATGCAGGTGCTGAAAATAAAACCGAGTCCAAGCGGTCCAACATTCCACCGTGGCCGGGTAGAAGTGAACCCATATCTTTAAGCTCCAAATCACGCTTCATCGCACTTTCAATCAGATCCCCACAAGTTGCGGTAAAGACAATCATTAAGCCAACAACTGCACCGATCCACCAATGCATATCCATAATGTATGTAAAGGCGAGGATGCCACCGGTTATCGTGAAGACAAGGGAGCCAATCAAGCCCTCCCAGCTCTTCTTAGGGGAGATTTTTGGCGCCAATGGGTGCTTGCCGATTAAAACGCCAACGATGTATCCAAATGTGTCATTACAGGAAACCAAGACCACAAAGGTCATTACGCGCTCAAAGCCAGTACTTGGACGGGCAAGAAGAATAAGGAACCCGCCTAAGAATGGAAGGTACAAAAGCGAAAATGTCGTGGCCGTGGCACTTGCTACAAAACCTTCAGGACCCTTAGTTAAAAGTTGAATTAACAGAACTGGAATAGCGATAGCAGTTGCAATCGCAAGGCCGGCTACTCCACCATTCCACGCAGCGTAGGAAAGAGCCAGACTGGCCAGAATTAATGCATTAAATGAGAGATATATTCCGCGAACATTAAATGCTCGAACGATCTCCCGAATTCCAAGCAACACGGCAATGCTAACTACCACTGCGAAGATTTCACGCTGGTAAGACAGAGCAAACCAAATGAGTGCAATTAAAGATAATGAGACAGCGATGGAGGGCAAAAGCTTTCGCCCTGCCCGCTTGTTTATCGCCTCATTAATCGCATGTATATCAGACATAGAGTCACCGCCCCCTAGATTTCTAGAAGTTCGGCCTCCTTGTGCTTAAACATTTCATCGACTTTAGCAACATGATCGGATGTAATTTTTTCTAACTCTTTTTCTCCGCGAGCTACATCGTCTTTACCAACATCGCCATCTTTTTCCATCTTCTCAATTGCTTCTTTGGCTGCACGACGGACATTGCGCATAGATATTTTGGAGTCCTCAGCTTTTCCCTTTACGACTTTTATGTACTCTTTGCGGCGCTCTTCGGTTAATTGAGGAAAATTAATCCGAATTAAAACACCGTCACTTGATGGGTTGACACCTAAATCTGAATCACGGATTGCTTTTTCAATGTTGGCCATTGCACCCTTATCAAATGGGGCGATAGTTGCCATTCGCGCATCTGGAATTTGAATTGAGGCTAGTTGGGAAAGGGCGGTATAGGTGCCGTAGTAATCGACCATAATCTTATTAAAGAGCGATGGGTGTGCACGGCCTGTACGAATAGAGGCAAAATCATCCTTTGCGACCTCAACAGCCTTGCTCATTTTGGTGTCAGCATCCTTTAGGACACTTGCTACATCTGACATCGTTGCTCCTTTTTAAGTCGACCTTGATTCGCTTAAGCGACCAAGGTGCCAATCGTTTCACCGCGAACGGCACGGCCAATATTTCCATTTTCCATGAGATTAAAGACAACTATTGGGAGTTTGTTTTCACGGCACAAAGCAAAGGCTGCCGCATCGGCCACGGCCAACGACTTAGATAAAACCTCATCGTAGGAGATACTGTCGAATTTAACAGCTTTCGGATCCTTCTTTGGATCTGCGCTATAAACACCGTCAACGCCGCTCTTTGCAAGTAATAGCGCTTCGGCGCCGATTTCAAGTGCGCGCTGGGCTGAAACTGTATCGGTTGTGAAATACGGCATTCCGGCGCCTGCTCCAAAGATAACTACGCGACCCTTTTCTAAGTGACGGATTGCGCGAAGTGGAACATAGGGCTCGGCCACCTGACCCATCGTGATTGCAGTCTGTACGCGAGTTTGAATCCCCTCTTTTTCAAGAAAATCCTGAAGCGCTAAACAGTTCATCACAGTTCCGAGCATTCCCATGTAGTCGGCTCGGGAGCGATCCATTCCACGCTGTTGTAGCTCTGCGCCACGGAAGTAATTACCGCCACCGACAACAATCGCTACCTGAACACCGGTGCGTGCAACGTCGGCGATCTGTTTTGCAATATCTTGGACAACATCGGGATCAACACCGATGCCTTTAGCTCCCCCAAAAACTTCTCCAGAAAGTTTAAGGAGCACCCGCCGATACGTTCCTCGTGTACCGGGCATGGGTGCTCCTTTTAAACTAGTGGTTCGATGGTTAAATCTTAGGCGTTAGTTCCCTAAAGCCTATTGACCCACGCGGAAGCGATGAAAAGCCTTAACGGCCGTTCCTGCCTCATCGAGAATCTGCTTAACAGTCTTCTTGGCATCTTTAGCAAATGACTGCTCGATAAGTGAAACTTCCTTAACGAAGCCAGTAACGCGACCCTCTACGATTTTCATAAGGGAGGCCTCAGGCTTGCCCTCTTCGATCGCAGTTTCGTGGGCGATGCGTCGCTCATTTTCAATTAGATCTGCAGGCACATCTTCGCGATTAACGAACTGTGGTGCAAATGCTGCAATGTGCTGAGCAATATCTTTTCCAACTTCGCCTGCTTCTTTGACAAGTTGAACGAGTACGCCAACCTGTGGTGGTAGATCTGGACTTGTGCGGTGTAGATAAATACCAACTGGTGAGTCCTTTAGGACTGCAATGCGACGAATTTCAATCTTCTCGCCCATCATTGCATTGGCCTCATCGATAACAGATTGAACAGTACTTCCACTAGCCATAGTTGTTGCGAGGAAAGCTTCAACTGAATCTGACTGAACATTCTTTAAGTGAGCCAAAAGCTCATCGGCAAGAGCTACGAAGCGCTCACCCTTAGCAACGAAATCTGTCTCACAGTTCAGTTCGAGCATTACGCCGAGGTTGCCCTCAACCTTTGCAACGACTGCGCCATTTGAAGTCAGACGACCTTCGCGCTTAGTGACTCCTTTGAGTCCTTTAACACGAATAAGGTCGATCGCTTTGTCGTAATCGCCCTCTGCTTCATCAAGTGCTTTTTTGCAATCAAGCATTCCCGCAGCAGTTGCTTCGCGAAGTCTCTTTACATCGGCAGCTGTATATGCAGCCATATTAATTATTCTCCTTCTACTGGTGCAGGTGTCTCAACCACTGCATCTGCAGTCGCTTCTTGAGCTGGAACCTCGGACGAAGCAACGTTACTTGTTGGTTCGGACGAAGCAGCGATCTCTTTTTCCCAGTCAGCCATTGGCTCGCCCGCAGCAACTTCTGCTGGAGCATCAGACTTTGTCTCTTCCTTCACTACTGCAGAGCGTGCGGCAAGGCCGGCAACGATTGCATCAGTGATAACGCGTGTAAGCAGACCGATTGAACGGATTGCATCATCGTTACCTGGAATTTTGTAATCAACTTCATCTGGATCGCAGTTTGTATCCAAGATTGCAATTACTGGAATACCAAGCTTCTTGGCCTCAGCAACTGCTAAGTGCTCTTTCTTTGTATCTACAACCCAAATTGCTGAAGGCAACTTAGTCATATGGCGGATACCGTCAAGGTTCTTAAATAGTTTTTCGCGTTCACGGCGAAGCATCAAGAGCTCCTTCTTAGTAAGAAGAAGATCGTTGGTATTCTCAAGAGCCTCAAGCTCCTTAAGGCGCTGAATACGCTTGTAAACAGTTGGGAAGTTAGTAAGCATTCCACCTAACCAGCGCTCAGTGACGGTTGGCATTCCAACACGTGCTGCCTGCTGCATGATCGGTTCGTGTGCTTGCTTCTTTGTTCCAACAAAAAGAATGTGACCGCCCTTAGCGACCGTATCCTTTACAAACTCATATGCACTATCAATGAGTGCAAGTGATTGCTGAATGTCGATGATGTA
>WLHG01000001.1 GCA_009702845.1 Actinomycetota bacterium | reverse complement strand
TCTGGTGGCGGGTGAAGGATTTGAACCTTCGAAGGCAGAGCCGGGGGATTTACAGTCCCCTCCCATTGGCCGCTCGGGCAACCCGCCAAGGTCGAACAAGTAGTGCGGCAATTATGGATAGTGCGAAGGGTAAGGATACCGTAGGCACGTAGGCGCGCTAACCCACTTTATTTGGCCGCCCTTTAACGAGTGAATGGAGCCCACCGTGGCAGCAGATAGCAGTTTTGACGTAACCTCCAAAATCGACCGTATGGAGCTCGACAACGCCATCAATCAAGCGATCCGCGAGATCGATACCCGCTTTGATTTTAAAAATACTGGTTCAAAGATCGAGCTTGAAGGTGAAAAGATTTTAATTGAGGCCGATACCGAAGAACGGGCCAAGGCTGCACTCGATGTCGTTAAGGACAAGATGATCAAACGTGGTGTCTCTTTGAAACACCTAGATGCAGGCACGCCTTTCTTATCTGGCAAGATTTACAAGATTGCTGCACCTTTAAAAGAGGGTATCTCAACTGAGAATGCTAAAAAGATAGCGAAGTTTCTCCGTGATGAGGGTCCGAAATCTATAAAGACTCAGATTCAAGGCGATGAATTGCGCGTCACATCAAAGAGCCGCGATGATTTACAAGAGACAATGGCAATGATTAAAGATGGTGGCTGGGATTTCGCAGTTCAGTTTACGAACTTTAGATAATTGAATAAAAACAAAACGGGCTTACTCTTCGGAGTAAGCGGATACATACTTTGGGGTATTTTCCCTCTGTATTGGCCCTTACTAAAACCTGCTTCCGCACTTGAAATTGTCTCTCACCGTGCCATTTGGACTTTAGTTTTCTGTGTAATTATTTTGGCGATTACGCGTTCACTTAAAAATACTTTAGCCACAATGAAGCATCCGAAAATTGTAAGTAGATTGTTCCTGTCCTCTGGCTTAGTTTCAGTTAATTGGCTGGCCTATATCTGGGCGACTAATAATGGCCATGTCGTTGAAGCTGCCCTTGGTTACTACATCAATCCTCTGGCAACAGTTGCCATCGGTGTTTTAGTTCTAAAAGAAAAAATGCGTAGACTGCAATGGGTCGCTTTAGGAACTGCAACACTGGGGGTTCTTGTCTTGACCTTTAACTACGGTCGCTTGCCCTGGATAGCGATGACATTGGCAATCTCGTGGGGAAGTTATGGCTTCGTTAAAAAGCAGTTAGGGCTTAAGGCACTAGATGGCTTGGCTATTGAAACTGCAATTTCCAGTATTCCGTACCTGCTTTACCTGCTCTACATTGGCAATAAAGGAACTGGCCAGTTCGGCCATGGCATTGGAATAACACTTCTTCTAATTAGCGCTGGCGCCATCACGGCGATCCCGCTCCTATTATTTAATGGTGCAACTACCCGCCTGCCGCTGACAGTAATTGGTTTACTGCAGTACATCACCCCAACACTAACTTTTTGTATTGGAGTGTGGGTGCGACATGAAGATATGCCAACAGCCCGCTGGATCGGTTTTCTTGCTATCTGGTTAGCGCTGATGACGCTCGCCCTTGATGCAATTAGATCAAGCCGAGCGGTCAATACCAGTATCGCGTAGCGACACTGCCGGCTAGCCGACGATGGAGTTAGAAAACAACGATAGTGCGTGCACTCTCTCCAGCTGCTAGAGCACGATGTGCCTCATTGATCTCGTCAAAACCATAACGCTTAGAAACCAATTCATCCAACTTGAGTTTTCCGCTCATATAGAGATCTACCATCGTTGCAAAATCAATAGAAGGACGGGCTGAGCCATATCGAGATCCAATAAGCTTGAGCTCCTTGGCTGCGAACTTATTTGGATCAAGATCCATTTTTTGATCAGGTGGATACAAGGCGAGGGAAACGCACGTGCCACCAGGGGCCAACGACTCCCATGCCTGTCCTAGGGCCTTGTTATTTCCAACGGCTACGACCGCGTAGTCAACGCCACCATTAGTGATCTTAATAATTTCCTCTATAGCATTCTTGTCAGCCCTCACAAGATGAGTTGCGCCGAGTGATGCTGCTGTCTTCAATTTTTCATCGCTTATATCTACGGCAATAATCTTTGACGCCCCAGCGATAACTCCACCTTGAATTGAGTTAAGTCCAATTCCACCGCATCCAAATACTGCTAAAGAAGCACCCGCTGGAACGTTCGCAGTTTGTGTAACGGCGCCAACGCCTGTCATCACCGAGCAACCAATAAGTGCTGCCATATCTAAAGGCATCTTAGGATTGATAGGAATCGCACAGCTAGCTGGAATTACATTCTCTGTCGCATAAGTCGCTGGACCAAAGTGCAAAATATCTTCCTTGCCAATCTTCATACGGGTGGTGCCATCTCCTAGAAAGCCAAAGGGAGGTTGATTAATACACAACACTGGCCGCCCGGAAACACAATACTTACAACGGCCACAGGTGGGAGACCACGAAACGATGATGTGATCACCGACTTTTACATTAGTCACTCCTGGACCAATGGCAGTAACTACTCCAGCACCTTCATCACCTAAAACCATTGGCAGTTGAATTCCCGGCAAGCTTCCATCAATAACATGTAGGCAGCTATGGCAGATTCCAGTTGCAGTCATTGCAACTTTAACTTCGCCCTCACGAGGGTCAAGAAGTTCAACTTCCTCAATCTTCATTGGAACATTGACTTGGCGAAGAATGGCAGCTTTCATAGGGCTTCCTCAACTTTCATTGTAGGCGATTCAGGGGCTGACCCTAGTCTGCCCGAATTCACGGAGGGTTGGAATAGTAATTCTTACCATCCGATAATTCCTAGTATCTAGGCGTGGGTACCATGACAACCTGTCCACATGGCGGAATATTGAACGTACTGGCTCTAGTTTTGCTTAGATCAAGCAGAGCGATCAATAACCGCATCGCATAACGACATTAAAGCTCCAGTCGCATCACAGACAGGGAGCGGTCCAAGTGCAAGCCGGGCATCTTTTGCGACTTGGTGTAACTGCTCGCGAGATTCGCCCAAGGCCTTGTGGTTTCGAAGAGCTACTAATACTTCTTGCACAGTGGCTTCATCTTCAATAGGTGCCGACAAAAGTTGCTGTAATTCGCGATCTGCAGAATTCGTCGACTTCATTACATTTAAAGTTACTAGTGTTGGTACACCCTCTCGAAGATCAGTACCCGGTGTCTTGCCCGATTGATTTGATTCGCTTGCAATATCAATAACATCATCGGCTAACTGAAAAGCTACACCGATTTTTTCGCCAAAGACGGTAACAGTATTCATAATCTCAAGGGAGGCGCCAGAGACCATGGCACCATAACATGCACTTGCTGCAATAAGAGAACCTGTTTTATCGGCGACAACTTGTAGGTAATGTTCTAGTGGATCTTGGCCAGGATTTGGTCCCTGCGTTTCCATAATCTGCCCAATAACGAGTCGTTCAAAAGTGCGGGCCTGTAGGCGTACTGCCTCCGGTCCAAGATCGGCTAATAAATCTGAAGATTTTGCAAAAAGAAAATCACCAGTCAAAATTGCAATCGTATTTCCCCAACGCATGTTGGCACTTTCTACTCCGCGGCGAAGCGGGGCCTCATCCATAACATCATCGTGATAAAGCGTTGCAAGGTGCGTAATCTCGCAGGCAACGGCCGCGGCGATAACTCCTTGGCCCATCGGATCGCCAAACTGAGCCGTTAATAGGGTTAATAAGGGGCGCAAACGCTTGCCACCGGCTGCGACCAAGTGATGGGCAGTCTCATCGACAAATGGGTAGTCACTTCTAGTGTGGCTTAGGAGCAACGCCTCAACTTGCTCCATCTGCACAACCAATGTCGCCTCAAGGGCTGGAGCGACGTTAGGAATGCCAAATGAGGACATTAGCGGATAAAGGTTGCGAGGTTCGTAATTACATCAAGAAGTGGAGCTGGGTAGACACCAAGTGCGATTGTAAGAGCTATTGAGAAGATGATGGCTGCTCGTGTTAATACCGATGGAATCTCAACGCTTGTGCCATCTTGAATCGGATCTGTGAAAAACATCAGAACTATTACTCGGATGTAGAAGAAGGCGGCGATTGCACTAGATAGTACGCCGGCGATCACAACGCCCTTGGCTCCACTTTCATAGGCCGCTGAAAAGATTGAAAACTTTCCAATGAAACCGCTAGTAAGAGGAATTCCAGCAAAGGCTAATAAGAAACCAGCAAATGTGGCGGCGATCCATGGGGAACGCTTTCCTAAGCCCTTCCAACGATTTAGATCAGTAACTTCTCCCCCGGAGTCGCGAACCAATGTCACGATCGCAAATGCTCCAACAGTTGCAACTCCGTAGGCAAACAGATAAAAGATAGAGGCATCGAGACCGGCCTTATTTAAAGCGATGACTCCTGCAAGTAAGAAGCCAGCATGGGCAATCGATGAGTAGGCCAACATACGCTTTACATCGCGCTGTGCGATTGCAACTAACGAACCAAATAACATCGTGACAATAGCTATCACCGACAGTAAAGGTGACCATGACCATTGTGCATTTGCAAAGACCGTGTAATAAATACGAAGCATCGCACCAAAGGCAGCCACCTTGGTAGCTGCAGCCATGAAGCCAGTAATTGGAGTTGGTGCGCCTTGATAAACATCAGGTGACCATGCATGGAAGGGAACTGCGCCGACTTTAAAGAGCAGACCAATTGAAACAAAGGCGATACCGATCAGAAGTAAGACATCGTTGCCACTTCCGCCGACAACTGCTTCGCGGATTCCGGCGAAGGTGACCGAGGCTGAATATCCGTATAAATAGGCCATTCCAAAGAGGAAAAACGCTGATGAGAAAGCGCCTAAAAGGAAGTACTTAAGGGCCGCCTCCTGTGAGGCTAAGCGGCGGCGGCGTGAAAGTCCGGCCATCAAATACAGTGGCAACGAGAGCATTTCAAGGGCCACAAACAAAGTAATTAAATCAGTTGAGATTGGGAACAACATCATTCCGGAGATTGCAAAAAGGGTGAGCGGATAAACCTCGGTTACTTGGTTGCCGGTCTGGACTGCATGTCGCTCTTCATCGGAGCCTGGCAAAGCTGCCGCTAAGGCGGTGAAGTGGTCGGTATCTGCAATTACAAAGACAGAGATAATGGCAATAATAAGAATTGAGGCCTGCAACAAGATCGCTGGACCGTCGATAGCAACTGATCCCATTGCTGCGGTCATTGAAGTTTCATTACGAATTTTCCAGACTTGGGCAAGCGATAGCACCAACGTACCAACCGTGATACTCAACTGCATTACGGGACGAAGAGCTTTTGATGCAAAGGCTTCAACCAATACCCCGATCAAGGCTCCTGCAAGGAGAATCAGAATCGGCGAGAGAAGTGTGTAGTTAAGAACGGGGGCTGTGAACTCCATTATTTGCTTCCATTCGTTGGAACGGGATCGCTAAAGCCCAATTGAGCGATGACATGTGAGGCCGCTGGATTGATGGTTTTGAGAAGTGGAGATGGATAGAAACCAAGGACGATAATAATTGCCATCACCGGTGCGATAGCGATTTTTTCGCGAAGATTTAAATCACTCAAATTTTCATTACCGGGAGTAGTTGGACCGTGAAGCGCTTTCTGAACTGGAATTAATATATAGAGCGCAGCTAAAACGATTCCGAAGGTTGCGATGATTGCATGGACTGGATACCTGGTGAAAGTTCCAACTAATACAAGGAATTCACTCACGAAGCTCGACAGCCCAGGGAGTGCAAGAGATGACATGCCTGCCAGGAAGAACATCCATGCCATGACTGGAGTAACACGTTGTAGGCCGCCGAAATCTGAAATCGTTGAAGATCCCCGACGCGAGATCATCCAGCCACCAACTAAGAAGAGTGCCGCCGTCGAGAAGCCATGATTAAACATATATAACGTTGCCCCGCTGTGGCCTTGGGAGGTCATGGCGAAGATTCCCATGGTTATGAAGCCGAAGTGAGAGATCGACGTAAAGGCGATCAAACGCTTTAGGTCACGCTGTCCGATTGCAAGGAATGCACCATAAACAATTGAGATTACCGCTAAGACCAAGATCACTGGAGTGAAGGTCTTGCTTGCATCAGGGAAGAGCGTTAGGCAGTAACGAATCATTCCAAAGGTGCCGACTTTATCGAGCACTCCAAGGAGAAGAACGGATGTTCCAGGCGTGGCAGATTCTGCAGCATCAGGAAGCCATGTATGCAGAGGCCATAAAGGAGCTTTAATAGCAAAGGCGATGAAGAAACCTAGGAACAAAAGGTTTTGTGTAGTCGAACTCATCTCAAGTTGTGAGAGTGCAGCTAAATCAAATGTATGTCCACCTTGAGCACCTGACATCACGTACAGGGCGATGATTGAGGCCAGCATCAAGAGACCACCGAAAAGGCTGTAAATCAAAAACTTAACAGCTGCCGCTGAACGCTCTCCCGTGCCATATCCTCCAATAAGGAAGTAAACAGGGATTAACATCGCTTCAAAAATCACATAGAAGAGGAATACATCGGTTGCGGCAAATACACCAATCATCATCGTCTCAAGGACAAGGATAAGGATGTAGAAAGTTTTAACACTCCAACGTCCGCCATGGGCTTCGTTCCAACCAGCTAAAACTACAACTGGGGCAAGAATCGTTGACATCAAGATCAGCACTAGTGCAAGACCATCAATACCAAGGGCATAGTTGATTCCAAAAGATGGAATCCATGCGTACTTTTCAACAAATTGCAGCTCAACATTATCGCGCTGGAAACCAACAGCCATTGCAATTGTCGCACCCATAACTAGCAAAGTGGTAGCTAAAGCAACTTGCTTTACTAACTTCTCGTTTTTCTTTGGAAGGGCAGCTACTGCCACCGAGCCGGCAAGTGGAAGTGCCATTAAGAGTGTTAACCAGATCATTATTGTGTCACCACCCAAATCGCTGCAATCAGTGCGACGGCACCGATCAAAATTAACGCCGCATAGCTGCGGACAAAGCCGTTCTGAATCCCACGCAGAGATGCACCTGAGCCAAGGGCTGCACGCCCAATACCTCGCACTGCGCCATCTATTACCGCTTCATCGCTCTTAACAAGGAGCTTCGTAAGTACTTGACCAGGGCGCATAAACACCGCCTCGTTGAAGCGATCCTGCATTAGATCTTGGCGTGCAACTGTCGTGAAGATTGAAACATCACTAGGAGCAACGGCATCAACCTCATTGAGCGAGTACTTGATGAATGCAAATGCCACTCCAATTGCCACCATCAATAAGGCAAGACCCGAAACAATCATTGGTGATAGGAGCTCGCTGTGTTCGCCATGGTTTTCAAATAGTGGTGATAGCCAGTTAACCAGCGCATCTCCGTGACTTAAGAGATATCCAGATGTAACCGAGCCAATTGCCAGGATTGCCATTGGCAGCCACATCAGCCATGGGGATTCATGTGGATGTGCCTCTTCATCCCAACGAGAAGTACCAGTAAAAGTAAGGATCATTACCCGAGTCATATAGAAAGCGGTAATTCCAGCACCTAACAAGGTTACGCAGCCAAGAATAATTCCCTTAGTACCACCTGAGTTAAAGGCGGTTTCAATAATCATATCTTTAGAGTAGAAGCCAGCAAATGGAGGAACTCCGAGGATCGCTAAATATCCAAGTCCAAACGTTGCAAAAGTGATTGGCATGAACTTACGGAGCGCTCCATACTTTCGCATATTGACTTCATCGTTCATTCCATGCATAACCGAACCTGCTCCAAGGAACATTCCAGCTTTAAAGAATCCATGCGTTAGTAGATGCATGATTGCAAAGGCATATCCAACTGGACCAAGACCGGCCGCCAAAATCATGTAGCCGATCTGTGACATCGTCGATGCGGCAAGTGCCTTCTTAATGTCATCTTTGGCAGTACCGATTAAGGCACCAAACATCAATGTTATTGCGCCAACAATTACAACTAAAAGCTGTGCAGTAGGGGCGGCATCAAAGATGAAGTTAGAGCGAGTAATTAAATAGACACCCGCGGTAACCATCGTTGCCGCGTGGATCAGGGCTGAGACTGGAGTTGGACCGGCCATTGCATCGCCAAGCCATGCCTGTAGCGGGAATTGCGCCGATTTTCCAGTGGCAGCTACGAGAAGCATGATGCCGATTGCAGTTAATGCTGCAGTAGATGTATGACCGGAAGCCTCTTTGATACCTGAGAATGAAACCGTGCCCATTGTGGCAAATGCGATCATGATGGCAAATGAGAGGCCCATGTCGCCAATACGGTTCATTACGAATGCTTTTTTAGATGCCGTTGCGTAAGCAGGCTTTTGATTCCAGAATCCGATTAAGAGGTAGGAGGCAAGACCGACACCCTCCCAGCCAACATAGAGATTGAGATAGCTATCGCCTAAAACAAGAAGCAACATTGCCGCAATAAAGAGGTTGAGAAATGCAAAAAAACGGCGGCGATCTGGATCATGGGACATATAAGAGATTGAATAAATATGAATGAGTGTGCCGACGCCCGTAATCAGAAGTACGAAACAGATAGAGAGCTGATCAAGCATTAACCCTGCATCAATGTTGAATGTTCCAACAGAGATCCACTCAAATAACTTCTGAGAGACTGGGCGCTGACCATTTGAACGACTGAGCATCAATGAGAGTTGGTAGAGACCGACGAAGAAGGATGATGCCGATAGAGCTGTTGCGAGTAAATGTCCCCATTTATCGCTACGACGTCCTGAAAGCAGAAGAATCGCAGAACCTGCAAGAGGCAAGGCAATTAAATATACGAGGCTGTTGGAAGTCATCATGATTATCGCTTCAACAAACTAGCATCGTCAACAGATGCCGATCGACGTGAGCGATAAATCGTCACGATAATTGCTAAACCAACTACGACTTCACAAGCTGCAACAACCATCGTAAAGAAGGCGATTACTTGGCCATTGAGATCGCCATTAATTCGAGAGAAAGTTACAAATGAAAGATTGGCAGCGTTAAGCATGAGTTCAACGCACATAAAGACAACGATTGCATTGCGTCGGACAACTACTCCGACAGCACCAATAGTAAAGAGCATTGCTGAGAGGTAGAGATAGTTAGCTGCATTCATTTACTTCTCCTCCTCAACGCTTGTATCGACGGTGCCTAGTTCAAAGAGCGATGAATCTAAGACATCCCCGCGAGCCTTTAAGCTGGCGTTGACGGAGGCGGCAGATGCCGTGCCATCTGGCAAAAGCGCTGGCACGTCAACAGCGTTATGTCGAGCAAAGACTCCAGGGGCAGGTAATCCAGCGGCATTTGCTATTGAGTCACCGCGGAAGCGTTCGATTGAGAGTTGTCGTTGCGTCGGACGCTCTTGAACTCGGTGATGATGGGCTAAAACCATTGCACCAAGGGCTGCGGTAATTAGGAGCGCGGATACAACTTCGAATGGCCAGACAAAAGTTGAGAATAAAAGTTGTGCAATTCCTTGAACATTTCCTTCGGCGTTAGCGGCTTCAACTCCAACTGCGCCTCGACCAAGGGTTGCTCGTCCGAGAAGTGAAACCATAAGTCCGCCAAAACCGAGAGCTGCGGTAATTGCAATCGGACGCAGTCCTCTGATTGTTTCAGTGAGTGAATCAGAAGAGTCAACACCGACCAGCATAAGGATAAAGAGGAAGAGCATCATGACGGCGCCGGTATAGACAACTATTTGAACTATCCCTAGAAATGGCGCACCCTGGGCGATGTAGAAGATTGCAAGAGCGACCATGACAAACGCCATCAAGATCGCCGAATGAACTGCCTTCTTTACTAGCAACATTCCAAGGGCGGCAATCAAAGTCAGTGGCGCAAGAATCCAAAAGAGAGTTGCTTCGGGGGCCGCTGTCTGACCAACTTGGAGTGCGAGATCGTTCATTTATTCACGTCCTGTGACGGATGGGCCTCTGTTACTTCACCCTTGTAGTAATTAGTGTCATTCATATCTGGGTACATTGGGTGTGGCGGCATCAACATTCCAGCACGCAATGGTCCAAGCAAGTCATCTTTTTCGAAGATTAATTTTTCGCGTGAATCATCGGCAAGTTCATACTCATTTGTCATAGTAAGCGCGCGAGTCGGACAGGCTTCGATGCATAGTCCGCAGAAGACACAACGCAGATAATTAATCTGATAAACCTTGCCGTATCGCTCACCCGGTGACATGCGATTCTCTTCAGTGTTGTCTGCACCTTCAACATAAATCGCATCTGCAGGACATGCCCAAGCACACAGCTCGCAGCCAATGCATTTCTCAAGACCATCTGGGTGGCGGTTTAACTGGTGACGTCCATGAAAGCGTTCTTGTGTAGGGGCTTTAACCTCTGGATATTCAACGGTTTCAGGCTTTTTAAAGATGGTTGCAAAGGTCGTCCAGAAACCCTTTGCATGGCCAAATACTCCAACAGAGCCAGGCTGATCAACTTGAGTGAACTCAACTTTTTCTAGGCCTTTGTCGTTGCTATTAAAGGGTTCGATCTCAGACATTGTCGGCTCCACTCTTCGTCGGCAAAGCTGGTACGGCGAAACTTGGTGAAGGGGCATCATCGAAGACCGCCATTTCCTTCTTTTTCTTTGCATTTTCAAAACCGATGTTAACCAACATCACCAGAAGAACTACAAAGCTTGCGAAGGCTACGACTACTAAACGTGGTGCGCCTTGCAATGAAAGTACACGAAGTGTTGCAACAACCAAGATCCAAACAATTGAAACTGGAATTAAAACCTTCCAGCCAAATTGCATGAACTGGTCATAACGTAGACGAGGCAGAGTTCCGCGTAACCAAACAAAAACGAAGAAGAAGACCAACACCTTTGAGAAGAACCAAATTGCAGTGAACCAACCACCTAGCCAGTTTTCAGTGAAACCAAGGAGTGGTGGAGCGTGGTACCCGCCTAGGAAGAGCGTTGTCGCAAGGGCCGAGACTGCAATTATGTTGACGTATTCGGCTAAGAAGAAGAGTGCAAATTTAAGTGATGAGTACTCAGTATGGAAACCGCCGACGAGCTCACCTTCGGCTTCGGCTAAATCAAATGGTGCACGATTAGTTTCACCAACCATTGATATCGCATAGATTACAAATGATGGGAACAAGACAACTGCATACCAAGTTGTGGATTGTGCAGCCACAATGTCAGAAGTTGACATCGATCCTGCATAGATAAATACAGCTACGAGTGAAAGTCCCATCGCAATTTCATAGGAAATAACCTGTGCACTTGATCGCAGACCGCCGAGAAGTGGATACGTGGAGCCTGATGACCAACCAGCCAAAATGATTCCATACACACCAACGGATGCGATTGCTAATACGTAAAGAACGCCAATTGGAAGATCTGTTAACTGCATTGCAGTCTTTTGGCCAAAGAGAGTTACTGGACCGGTGATTGGAATAACAGCAAAGGACATAAAGCAGGTCGTAGCACTAATAATTGGGGCTATAACAAAGACGATTTTGTCGGCAGCTGCCGGAATGATGTCCTCTTTGAGCGCCAGTTTTACGCCATCTGCCAGCGCCTGAATTAATCCAAATGGACCAACACGGTTTGGCCCTGGACGTTGTTGCATGCGACCAACTAAGCGACGCTCTCCCCAAACAGATAACAGAGTGAGAACTACACAAAAGATAAAGACAAGTAAGGCCTTTACGGTAATTAGCCAGCCTGGATCTGCCCCGATTAACTCTGCTGTTGTCATATCTTCACCACCGTAACTACTGCGCCATGTCCGGCGCCTAGGTTTACAAGTAATTGAGAGCCACGTGAATTACGTGGCGCCCAGATTGCATCGTCATGTATATCTTCTACTAAGGCGGAAATAGTTACTGAACCATGCGTCGTTGAAATCTTTAATAGATCTCCATCAACAACTCCCATGGCATGTGCGCGATTTGGTGAAATAACCGCCACGGTCTGACGTGCAGTACCCGCTAAGTTTTCTTCACCCTTTTGCAGCGTTCCGAGATCTAGTAAACGGCGCCATGAGTTAAGAATGAATTGATCGTTTTTGAGTGATGGAACCTTTGCGGCGCTCACAGACTTCATTGTTGCCCGTGCACCATCCCATACACCGAGAGATGCAATCTCTTTGGCTGCAGCTGTGACGGTCCCGAGGTTCAGTGGTGTGCCCATCTCCTGAGCAATCATGGAGAGAATTCGAAGATCGCTGCGATTAAGTGAGTCCTGAACGGCCGAATCAAATGCACGAGCGCGGCCTTCCCAGTTTAAAAATGATCCACTCTTCTCAGTAATCGCGGCAACGGGTAGGACTACATCTGCTCGCATTGTGACTTCGCTAGGAGCTATCTCAAAACTGACGACAAAAGCCTTATCAAGTGCGGCTAAAGCGGCTACAGAGTTAGCGCCATCGAGTGGATCTACACCGCCGACTACTAGCGCACCGATAGCACCTGAATTAACTGCGGCAAAAATCTCTTCGCTGCTGCGACCAATAGTTGTTGGCAATGAATCCATGCCCCACAGCGCAGCGATATCTACGCGGGCTGGCGCATCAGCGACAGGGCGTCCGCCTGGCAATAAGTTACCGATGGCTCCAGCTTCGAGCGCACCGCGCTCACCTGCACGGCGCGGGATCCACGCAATCTTTGCACCCGTTGAATCGCTAAGTGCGCCAACGGCCGTTAACACTCCAGCGCTTTCAGATGCACGCTCTCCAACAAGAATTACTGATTTAGGCGTAAGTTCTTGAGAGGAAATTGCAAGGCTTTCTTGACCAGGTGCAACTTTAACAAATTCTCCTTTGAGTTTTTCAACTCCTATTGAGAGTTTGCTTGCAATGGTTGTAACTTTCAGCGCACGCTTGCGGAACTGCTTATTTAAACGTAAGAAAACAATTGGTGACTCTTCTTCGGGTTCAAAGCCAACGAGTAGTACATGGTCGGCGCGATCAATGTCGCGGTAGGTAGTTGATGAACCAACTACGCGTGCTGCTAAAAATTCACGCTCTTCATCCGATGAAAGACGCGAACGGAAATCGATATCATTTGTATTAAGTGCAACTCGTGCAAACTTGCTGTATCCGTATGCATCCTCATATGTTGCACGGCCTCCAACTAGTACTGCCGATGAATTCGCTTTCAATCCCTGAGCTGCGACGGCAAGAGCCTCTGGCCACGATGCTTGAACTAATTCTCCATCTGCGTTACGCACTAATGGATGGGTAAGTCGATCTATGGCTGTGACATATTTAAATGCCCATCGTCCCTTATCGCAGTTCCACTCTTCGTTAACTGAAGCATCATCACCAGCAAGACGGCGAAGTGTTTTACCTCTACGAATATCGGTACGCATATCGCAACCAGATGCACAGTGTTCGCATGCAGATGGTGTTGAAACTAAATCAAATGGGCGTGCGCGGAAACGATAAGAAGCACCGGTTAGAGCACCCACTGGGCAGATTTGCACCGTGTTGCCCGAGAAATATGACTTGAACGGTTGCTTCTCGTAAATTCCAACTTGCTGAAGTGCACCACGCTCATTCAGAGTAATAAAAGGGTCACTTGCGATTTGTTCTGAGAAACGAGTACAGCGTGCGCATAAAACACAGCGTTCGCGGTCAAGTAAGACTTGTGAAGAAATATTGATCGGCTTTTCAAATGTGCGCTTAACGCCCTCAAAGCGCGTTTCGCTGCGGCCAGTGCTCATTGCTTGATTTTGCAGTGGGCACTCTCCACCTTTGTCACAAACTGGGCAATCGAGAGGGTGGTTGATGAGCAAGAGCTCCATCACACCCTTCTGCGCTTTATCGGCAACGGCTGAGGTGAGTTGAGTTTTTACAATCATTCCTGGCTCAACAGGGATTGTGCATGATGCTTGTGGCTTAGGAAATGCACGACCATTGATTTCAATATCGACTAAACACTGACGACATGCACCAACTGGATCAAGCAGTGGGTGATCACAGAAGCGTGGAATCTGAATTCCAAGCTGCTCAGCTGCACGAATTACTAAAGTTCCCTTTGGAACGCTAACTTCAAAACCATCAATAACAACGGTAATCATGTCGACGATTTCAGTAGTTGTCATTTAAGCACCCGCCCCAACAAATAGCGTTGATGCAACTGGATCAAACGGGCACCCGCCTTGAGTCATGTGTGCGATGTATTCATCGCGGAAATATTTAATTGATGAAGTTATCGGACTAGTCGCGCCATCACCTAGTGCGCAGAATGAGCGCCCTAAAATGTTGTCACAGAGATCGAGTAACTTCGCAAGGTCGTCTTCGGTTCCCTTGCCAGCTTCTAAATCACGTAAGATTTGAACTAGCCACCAAGTGCCTTCGCGACATGGTGTGCACTTGCCGCAAGACTCGTGCTTATAAAACTCTGTCCAGCGCAGTACGGCACGCACAACACAAGTGGTCTCATCAAATATTTGTAGTGCCTTAGTACCAAGCATTGAACCTGCAGCAGCCACTCCTTCATAATCAAGTGGAGTATCTAAATGTTCGGCAGTAAATATCGGCGTCGATGATCCACCCGGAGTCCAGAACTTTAAAGTATGCCCATTACGAATTCCGCCGGACATTTCTAGGATTTCACGCAAGGTAATTCCAAGAGGCGCTTCGAATTGGCCTGGGTTATTTACGTGGCCCGATAGTGAATACAGCGTCGTTCCCTTGCTTTTCTCGGTGCCCATGGATTGGTACCACTCGGCACCCTTTAAAATTATCTCTGGAACAGATGCAATTGATTCAACGTTATTTACAACGGTAGGGCGTGCATACAAACCAGCAATGGCTGGGAACGGTGGTCGCAAACGAGGCTGCCCACGGAAGCCTTCGAGTGAATCTAAAAGGGCAGTTTCTTCGCCACAGATATATGCGCCAGCTCCAACATGCAAAACTAGATCAATACCTTTACCGAGATGTCCGGCTTTATAGGCATCTTCAATGGCTTGGTTCATGCGGCGAACAACGTGTGTAACTTCGCCACGAATATAAATAAAAGCATGCTTAGCGCGAATTGCATGGCAGGCGATAATGCAGCCCTCAATCAATACGTGTGGGTTAGCCATAAGTAGTGGCATGTCTTTGCAGGTACCCGGTTCGGATTCATCGGCGTTAACAACTAAGTAGTGATCTTTGTTATCGCCCTGTGGAATAAATCCCCACTTCATTCCAGTTGGGAAACCAGCACCACCACGCCCTCGCAGTCCAGAATCTTTAACTAATTGAATAACGGCATCTGGATCCATTGCTAAAGCTTTTTTAGAGGCTGTATATCCACCATGACGTGTGTAGGCCTCAATCGTGAATGAATCTTTCTCGTCCCAATGTGCTGAAAGTACGGGCACTAACTTTGCCATTACTTGCCCTCTTTCGAAAGTTTTAACCCAAGCAGTGATGGTTCACCGGCCTGAATGCCTTCATTGGCTTTTCCATCATTGATTCCAGCAAGCACGGCCGAGGCCTCTTTCCAGGTAACTAATGAGTTCGGGCCACGGGTAGGAGGTGTCGGATTTCCATTGCGCATCGAATCAACTAAATCTTTTGACGATTGAACAGTCTGATTGTCATAGAACTCCCAGTTCGCCATAACAACTGGGGCATAGTCACATGCGGCATTGCACTCGATATGTTCGAGTGAGACTTTGCCATCGGCAGTGACGCCATCGTTCTCTACGCCGAGGTGCTCTTTAAGGCCAGCAAATATTGCATCCCCGCCCATTACAGCGCAAAGGGTATTTGTGCATACGCCAACATGGTATTCACCAACGGGCTTGCGTTTGTATTGAGTGTAAAAAGTAGCAACGGCAGAAACCTCTGCCGTTTCTAGAGATAAAAGTTTTGCAATAAGTTCGATGCCTTCACCGTTAACAAAGCCAACGCGCGACTGTACAAAGTGCAGTAATGGCATGATTGCAGAGCGGGAGCGCGGATAGCGTTTGATAATTGAATCCATGGTTGCAAGATCTTGCGGAGAATAATCCATTAGCGGTCAACGCCTCCCATAACTGGGTCGATAGATGCAACTGCACCAATAATGTCAGCGATCATTCCGCCCTCACTCATTGCAGAGGTTGCTTGTAAGTTATTAAATGATGGCTCACGGAAGTGAACACGGTAAGGACGAGTACCACCGTCGGATACAACGTGTGCGCCTAGCTCTCCGCGAGGAGATTCAATCGCCTGATAAACCTGACCGGCTGGAACGTGAAAACCCTCTGTAACTAATTTGAAGTGGTGAATTAAGGACTCCATCGAAGTTCCCATTATTTCGCGAATGTGATTTAGAGAGTTGCCAAGTCCGTCGCTGCCAAGGGCAAGTTGGGCTGGCCAAGCAATCTTCTTGTCGGCAACCATTACTGGTGCGCCATCTAGATTTTCCAACTTATCTAAGGCCTGTTCGATGATGCGCAATGACTGCTCAAGTTCATTCATGCGAATGAGGAAGCGCCCATAAACATCACATGTATCGGCAGTAACAACATCAAAGTTGTAGTTTTCATATCCGCAATATGGCTGCACTTTACGTAAGTCCCAAGGCATTCCAGTTGAACGAAGAACGGGACCAGTGATGCCAAGAGTTGCTGCGCCCGCTAAATCTAAGTAACCGATTCCTTGGGTCCGCTTCATCCAAATGGAGTTTCCGACAAGCAGGGATGTGTTGTCCTTAAAGTTTTTGCGCATGAGTTTTACTGCATCCCGAATTTTTGGGATTGCGCCCTCTGGAAGATCTTGCTGAACGCCACCTGGGCGGATATAGGCCATATTCATGCGTAGACCAGAGATCATTTCAAAGATATCGAGGACGATTTCTCGTTCACGAAATGCGAAGAACATAGGAGTAATGGCGCCGAGCTCGAGGGCACCGGTACCAAGGGCGACCATGTGTGAAGAGATTCGATTGAGTTCCATCATCATCACTCGGATAACACTGGCGCGCTCTGGAACATCTTCAGTAATGCCAAGAAGTTTTTCAATGGCTAAGCAGTATGCCGTCTCGTTAAATATTGGTCCTAAATAATCCATGCGGGTTACAAAAGTTGTGCCTTGGGTCCAGTTACGGAACTCCATGTTCTTTTCGATTCCAGTGTGAAGATATCCAACTCCACAACGGACCTCTGTGACAGTTTCGCCTTCGAGCTCAAGAACTAAACGGAGTACACCGTGAGTTGATGGGTGTTGTGGACCCATATTTACAACTACGCGCTCCTCTTTTGTAGCACCAATTTCCTGAACGAGTGAATCCCAATCTCCGCCAGTTACAGAGAAAACGGTACCCTCTGTAGTTTCGCGCGAAGGTGCGTATGGGTCAAAAGTTGTCATTTGTAGCTCCTGCGATCACTTGGCGGCGGAATAGATGCGCCTTTGTACTCAACAGCAATTCCACCGAGTGCGTAATCTTTACGTTGTGGATGGCCTTGCCAGTCATCTGGCATCAAAATTCTTGTTAGTCCTGGGTGGCCATCAAAAATAATTCCAAACATGTCAAAAGTTTCGCGCTCGTGCCAGTTGTTTCCCGCCCATACTTCAACAAGTGTTGGAATATGGGCATCAGCATCTGCAACTGTTACCTCAAGGCGAATACGGCGATTATTTGTTAATGAAAGAAGTGGGTACACGGCGACAAGTTCTTTGCCGATATTTTGTGGGTAATGAACTCCCGAAACGCCCATACACATTTCGAATTTGAGCGAATCGCGCAAAACCATTGCAACTTCTACAAGCTTTTCGCGCTTGACGTGCAAAGTCAGTTCGCCACGATCGACAATTACGCGTTCGATTGCCGCAGAAAACTCGGGGTAAGCGCGCTCTAAATCATCGGCGACATCATCGAAATAACCGCCATATGGACGCTCGGAAGAGCCTGAATTTGCAGCCGTACGAGCAAGGCCACCATATCCAGATGTATCACCAGTTCCGTGAGCGCCAAACATTCCTGAATCAGTCATTTATGCGAGTAAACCCTTCAACTGATGGGTTGGCTTCGCGTTCATGGCTGCGAGTTCAACTTCCTTAATTATCTGTGCGCGGTTAGAGCCAAGCTTTTCAACATTAATCTTTTCGTGCAGTTTCAAGATTGCATCCATTAACATCTCAGGACGTGGTGGGCAGCCAGGAAGATAAATATCAACTGGGACTACGTGATCGACACCTTGAACAATTGCGTAGTTATTAAACATCCCACCGGATGAGGCACATGCACCCATCGCTAATACCCATTTTGGTGCCGACATTTGATCGTAAATCTGGCGCAAAACAGGTGCCATCTTGTTAGAAACTCGTCCGGCGACAATCATTAAGTCAGCTTGGCGAGGGGATGCACGGAAAACTTCCATACCGAAACGTGAAATATCATATTTTGCAGCAGAACCAACGGCCATCATTTCAATTGCGCAACAAGCCAGACCAAAGGTTGCTGGCCACAATGAGTTTTTACGCATGTAGCCGGCAAGTTTTTCAACTGTAGTTAATAGAAAACCACTAGGTATCTTTTCTTCGAGTCCCATCTATTAATCCCATTCCAATCCGCCACGGCGCCAAACATATGCATAGGCAACAAAGACTGTTCCAATAAATATCGCCATTTCAACTAGGCCAAAGATTCCAAGTTGGTCAAAAGTCACTGCCCATGGATATAGAAAGACAATTTCAATGTCAAAGATAATAAATAACATCGCAGTTAAGAAATATTTAACTGGAAAACGCCCACCCTCAGCGGCCTGCGGTGATGGTTCGATTCCACATTCATAAGCATCGAGCTTGGCACGGTTGTATCGAGCCGGACCAGTTAGTGCGCCGGCAACGACTGAGATCATCGCAAAGCCAAAGCCGATTGCCCCTAGCACCAGAATCGGTACGTATGGATTGGCTGTGGGTATCACGTGTGAAATCTTAAGGCGCTTGGGACCCTGCCAATGACCGCTAGCCCTTAATGCCGCTGTGAACTGCAACAACCCCAAAAGTCAGATTTTTCCAGGTAACCGAGCCCCAGCCAGCGGCCTTCATGGCCGCAGCCAAGCCCTCCTGATTGGGCCAGGCCCTGATGGATTCAGCTAAATATACGTAGGCATCGGGGTTTGAGGCGGTTTTTCGAGCGATTGCAGGAAGGGCGCGCATCAGATAGCTCATATAGAGGCGGCGAAAGGGCGGCCATGTTGGGTGTGAAAACTCGACCACAACCATTCTCCCCCCGTGCCTAACCACACGATGCGCCTCAGCGAGCGCCCTGGGGTAATCCACAGTATTTCGCAGGCCAAAAGAGATGGTCGCCAGGTCAAAGCTCTCGTCCTCAAAAGGGAGATTGAGGGCATCGGCCTTGGAAAAACTTAAGTATGGGCGGGATTTTCGACCCTGGGCCAGCATTCCCTCAGAGAAATCCGTTGAAAGCACGCTCGCCCCAGCTTTGTGAAGGGGCTCTGAGGATGAGCCAGGTCCAGCGGCCAAATCAAGGATTCTCATACCTGGAACCGGGGCGATGATCTTGGTCGCTGCTCGGCGCCAGGCCTTAGTTCGACCTAAAGAGAGAAGATCGTTGACGATGTCATAGCGTTTTGCCACTCCATCAAACATCGCCGCCACTTCATCGGGATCTTTACCGAGATTGGCGCGGGACATGCACGTATTCTCCCTTGAAGTAGGCTCATCCACAACTCAACCACTCAAGGAGACCCCTCTTGTCATTTCCTGCTACTTCACTGCGAGCAATCGTGCTGCCGCGCAGCTCTGCGATGACACATGCGACACTAATTGCAGGCGGCGTTCTCTTTCTTGCCGCCCTTGCCCAGATAGCAATTCCAATTCCTGGTTCACCCGTGCCTGTAACTGGACAGACCTTGGGCGTACTTCTCATCGGAACCACATATGGGGCCGGCCTTGGTTTTGCGACTTTCGCAATATATCTTCTGGCTGGAGTTTTAGGAGCACCTGTATTTGCCGGTGCAAGTTTTGGAATTGAAAAAATTACAGGTGCAACTGGTGGCTATTTAGTTGGAATGTTGATCACAACATATCTCTTGGGTCTTCTTGCAAATCGACGAATGGACCAAAGATTTCTTACCTCATTTCCATCAATGATTTTTGGGACTATAACCACATTTACTTTCGGCCTACTGTGGCTCGCACATTTCACAGGAAAAGATTGGGCCTGGACAATTAATGCAGGCTTAACTCCGTTTATTATTGGTGAGATTCTTAAAATCATAATTGCCGGAACGTCAATGCCTCTACTTTGGCGATTCGTTAACGCTAAGCGACGCTAGAAAAGTTTCGATGCCCTCGTTAACTCCTGTAACAACCATGCACTGCGGTGTGCATGTGCCCTTGTTAGATCTCTTGCCAGATTCAAATCCAGTCTCATGGATCCGTGGTCGCGAAGGGCTTGTGGGATGGGGCACGCATGCAACTACGACCGTTAGTGGTCCGAATCGATTTGCAGATGCGCGTAACTGGTGGCTTGCGCAACTCGAAGGTTTCGCCGTCACAAACTCGGTACATGGAAATGGAACAGGCCCGGTTCTATTTGCATCTTTCTCCTTTTCGCCAAACGACGAATCAGTACTAATAATTCCAAAGGTGATCGTGGGTAAGAAAGGTGAGAAATCATGGATTACATGGTTTGGTTCATCCCCACAGCCAGAATTGGACCTAGCTACGACTGAAATAATTCATAATTCAATTACTTGGGATGCTCCGGGTAATGCCGACATCGAATGGAAAGCCCGCGTCTCAACTGCTGTAAATCGAATCCAAAATGGCGCACTCGACAAAGTGGTGCTGGCCCGTGACTTTACTGGGCGATCACATAGCAATATTGATCCCCGTCCAATATTAAAAAAATTAGCTGCCGAATATCCATCTACGTGGAGCTTTGCCGTAGGTGGCTTAGTCGGTGCCACCCCAGAGTTATTGCTGCGCCTTTCGCGCAAGATGGTTACCTCGAGAGTCTTAGCTGGCACGATTAGCAAAACTGGGGATGACGAACGCGATTTAGCCCTTGCTGGCTCTCTGGCCCGATCATCGAAGGATCTAGAGGAACACGAGTATGCCGTGCGCTCTGTTGCCGATGCCCTTGAGCCTTTTTGTACATCGACAAATGTTCCAGAGTCTCCGTATGTATTGCACTTAGCAAATGTTATGCATTTAGCAACTGATGTAACCGGAGCATTGGCCGAAAAACTATCGCATGTCGATGCATTTACAATTCTTGAGCAACTACATCCATCCGCTGCCGTCTGCGGCACACCACGCGAACAAGCTGCAGCACTTATCGCTGAAATTGAGGGAATGTCTCGTGGGCGCTATGCCGGCCCAGTTGGTTGGATAGATGCGGCAGGTGATGGCGAACTTGGAATCGCATTGCGTTGCGGGCAGATAAATGGTCCTTCGATACGAATTTTTGCTGGCTGTGGAATTGTTGCAGGCTCTGATCCGTCAATAGAGTTGGCTGAAAGTGAAGCCAAACTTGTTCCAATGCGGAGTGCACTTAATTAAATAGAGGCTATTTCTTTATATATCGATTGCAAGTTATCGGCATTTGCCTCACGTGAGGGCACCTTCGCAACCACTACTGAAACTCCTTTAACTGGTGCAGCTAAAAACTTCCGAAGTTCGGCAATACTTGAGATAGTGGTTGCTTCAACGCCAAAGGATTGAGCGATTGCAGCAGGGTCTAATCCATGTGGCGTTCCAAATACAGTTTCAAATCCCTCAACACCACGTTGTGGGAGGGTAGAAAAAATTCCGCCGCCATCATTATTTATTACTATGAATCTGCAGTTGATATCTTCACGTGTAATCAATCCCGTAATGTCATGCAAGAAAGCCAAATCTCCTATGACAGCAAAGCTCTGCTCATGGCCCGAGGCGATACCTAATGCTGTAGATATATTGCCATCTATTCCAGCTAATCCCCGGTTGGCATAGGTTGTTAATCCGCTTCGAGGCTTTGCAAAGCCCTCTATATCTCGAATCGGACGCGATGATGAAATAAAGATCGCAGATCCATCGGGGATTCTTGCCGCTATTTCTCTAGATATCGCTGCTTCATTCCAACCACCCATATCGTTAATCAATTTTGCGCAGCGTTGTGAGTATTTCTGCCACTGTGCAGTCCAATCATCGGATGCCATAACGCAATCTAAGTTTGGAATTTCAGTGAAACGTTTATCGCCATAGCGATCGCTATCAACAGTTGCTATTCGCGGATCAATTACATAAGTAACGGGAGCCAGGCCAATGAGGGCATTAACTGAACGTGAAAGCGTTGTTCGGCCAATGACTATTGCCGCCTGTGGGACTAAGACGCTCCTTACTTGTGGAGATGTTAGAAGAATTGATGCGTGTGCAACTGCATTAGGAAAGGAAAGGGGATCCTCGGCGATGATTGGCCAGTTAAGTTTATTTGCAAATTTTGTAACTTCATCAACGCTCAACCCCCCGCGATCATGACCTATTACCAGTACGCCTCGAGTTGCCTGAATTTTTAGTGTGGAGGTTTTTTTGCGGGGCTTGAATACGACCGGTGAGATTGTTATTTCATCTAGCCAGTCAGCTGAATCATCCGGCAGCAACGGCTCATTAAATTGCAGATTTAAATGCACTGGACCAAATCGCATACTATCTAACGGTAGTTCCATTGGAAAAACCGGTCCATCGACATCGGCAAAATAGCGCACCGCTTTACCAAAGATGCGCGCCTGTTCAGTTGTTTGATTTGCACCCGTGCGCCTGAGCATTGCTGGGCGATCGGCCGTTAAAACAAGCAGGGCTGCATTGGTGTGGTTGGCCTCTAAAACCGCTGGATGATAATTAGCAACTGCCGTACCGCTTGTACACACAACTGGCACTGGCCTCCCGGTTGATTTCACTAAACCTAAAGCAAAGAATGCAGCAGTACGTTCATCGATCCGTATGTGAATTTTAATTAGCCCTCGGGTAGCTGCCGCGTTAAATGCCAGAGATAAAGGGGCGTTACGAGAGCCGGGTGAAATTACTACATCTGTTATTCCAGCTTCAATAATTTGGCGGACAATGACGCGCGCTAACGACGTAGACGTACTCATTCACACCACCCACTCGCTTCTGCAGTTGATTGAGCACCTGCGCTCCATGTCATTCGAATCCTATTCTTCCACCAGTTTAGGCGCTCATTGGAGACTGCAAGCTTCATTAAGGCAGAAGGGTCAGGGATTACATCCGCAACTTCGATAGCTCCATCGATAATGACAAGTTCGGCGACATCTACCGCAAGTAAGGCACCAGTACCCAGTCCGCAGGCTAAATCTAATCTCGGAAGCGCTGCTGCAAGTTTTAATCCATGCGAGATTCCAACTGCACTCTCTAAAGCGCTAGAAACCGCAACGGGCAGTTGATGATGTGCAGCAATTTCCATCGCACGAGTAATTCCTCCCAATGGCGCAACCTTCAACATAAGAATATCTACGGCACCTGAGAGTTCGACTTTAAAAGGGTCTTTGGCTTTTCTAATGACTTCATCACCAGCAATTCTTACATCGGTGCGTAGCTTCAACTCACGCAGCTCTTCAATAGTAGAACAAGGCTGTTCAACATATTCAATATCGCCCACTCGATCTAAAAATGCGCAGGCCTGATCGACGCTCCATAATCCATTAACATCTATTCGGATGCTGGCATCTGGACGAAGCCGGCGTACATGATTAATACGAGTTAAATCAGCTTCAATATCGGAACCAACTTTAATCTTCACTGTTTTTGCACCAGTAAATGAGCTGAGAATTGTGGCGATCTCATCAGGGTCATCAAGTGCTGGCATCGTCGCATTAATCGCAACTTTATTTCTTAGTGGCTCTGGAGTCTTAACAAATGCAGCTTCGACTGCACTCAATAGCCATGGAACTGATTCTTCATAACTATATTCAAGAAAGGGCGAGAACTCTCCCCACCCCTTCGAGCCCTCAAAAAGTGCGACTTCACGCGAAGTTACCGAGCGAAAATCCGTTTTAGTTGCTAGAGCAACCACTTTAAGTGAACCTAAAATTGAATCAAGCATTGCTTATGGGCGCTTAGGAAATTTCTGAAAATCGGGAGCTCGCTTTTCCTTATATGCATCGCGTCCCTCTTGCCCCTCTTCGCTCATATAAAACAGAAGGGTTGCATCGCCAGCTAACTGTTGGACTCCTGCTAAACCATCATCGGCAGCGTTCAAGCTAGATTTTAATAAACGAAGCGCAAGAGGTGAGTTGCGAAGCATTTCTCGGCACCATGAAACAGTTTCGGCCTCCAACTCTGCAACTGGTACAACTGTGTTAACTAATCCCATAGCTAGTGCCTCTTGCGCATCGTATTGGCGCGTCATGAACCATATCTCGCGGGCCTTCTTCTGGCCTACGTGAGCGGCTAATAAACCAGCACCGTAACCGCCGTCGAAGGAGCCAACCATTGGTCCTGTCTGGCCAAACTTGGCATTATCTGCAGCCACCGTTAAATCGCAGACAACATGTAAAACATGTCCTCCGCCAACTGCCCAGCCGGCAACCATGGCAACAACAGGTTTAGGTGTACGGCGAATCTGCACCTGCAGATCCAAAACATTTAATCTGCCAATTCCCTTTTTCGATAACTTATCCTCGCCGAGATATCCATCATCTCCGCGAACACTTATATCTCCACCTGAACAAAAAGCCTTAGTGCCCTCGCCGGTCAAAATAATTACACCAATATCTTCATTATCGCGCGCCAAGTAGAAGGCTTCGATTAACTCAATAATTGTTTGAGGACGAAATGCATTGTGGAGTTCAGGGCGGTTAATTGTGATTTTGGCTATGCCATCACCCATTTGATATTTAATATCAGTGAACTTCTCTCCGCCAGGAGCCTGAATCCAACTAGGGATATCACGGCTACCAAACTCGCGATTAATTGGCTTGCTCACATTTCCTCATTTCATTCGTTGCTAGCGATAGCCTACGGCTGCTATGGACATCACGTCACAACGAGAAGTATTGCGAATCAGCCAAGACTGCGAAATCCCGCAGTTAGCGGGGCAAATCACAGCCGCACTGGCTCAAAACGGCCCTGCCCTCGGCTTTGGTGATCTCCGATCTAAGTCGGTTTCCAACGATATTGCCATCGTAGTTGCCACTAGCGGAAGTACGGGATTAGTCAAAGAGGTCACATTTTCCACAAAGGCATTAACTGCATCGGCAGATGCCTCCAATAGTTTTATCGGCGCATCATTTGGCGCTAAATGGTCGCTGCTACTTCCAGTTACTCACATCGCAGCAGTTAATGTAATTGTCCGTTCGCTTCAAGTTGGAACACTTCCAATTGACCTGCGCAATTTCGACGGTGAATATCCTCACGTAGATTTTACTTCGATTGTTCCAACTCAGTTATTTCGAGCTCTCAATTCAGATGAGCGGTTACTACGTCATTTACAAAGCGCTAAAGCTATTTTGGTCGGCGGTGCGGCTCTGTCACACACACTTCGTACTCAGGCCGAGGCTTCAGGAATACATGTCATTGAAACATATGGAATGACGGAGACCTGCGGCGGCTGCATCTACGATGGCCAAGGACTCGATGGAGTTGAGTTCGCAATCACTGACACTGGAGTAATTAAGATTCGCGGCTCCGTACTCGCAACTAGATACTTAAACTCAGCTGAACACTTTGGCACAAAAGATGGCTGGTTTATTACAAATGATCTTGGCAAGATTACAGATGGATTTCTGCGTGTGCTGGGTCGCGCCGATGATGTAATTATCAGCGGAGGAGAAAATCTTTCACTAACAGGAGTTGAGGCAACTCTCTCAGT
Organism: Actinomycetota bacterium; assembly: GCA_009702845.1. Next base: position 15,269 of record WLHG01000001.1, on the reverse strand, counting down.
TCGATATCCCGATCTAGAGTGCTCAGCATTTGCAGTAAATGATCCGCAATGGGGGCAGGCGCTTCACTTAGCAATTGTTGGCGATGTCAATCAAACCGAGATTTCACATTATTTGGAAGCGGCCCTTGGGGGCATTGCAAAACCAAAGGGCATTCACACTGTCGACTCACTACCATTGCTCGGTATTGGCAAAGTAGATCGCTTAGCTCTAGCAAAGATGGTGGAAGATGAATAGATGGATTCTCGGAACACGCCCGCGCACTCTCCCAGCTGCGATCGCACCGGTGCTGGTTGCATCCTCATTGGCAGGCAGTGATTTCAACTGGTTCCGTGCAGTCCTTGCTCTTAAGGTCGCCATCTGGCTTCAAATCGGTGTCAACTTTGCAAATGATTACTCCGATGGAGTTAAGGGAACTGATACCCATCGGATAGGTCCAACTCGTTTAGTTGCCGGTGGTTTAGCAACTGCGAGAAGTGTAAAGATGGCCGCGTTTATCTCTTTCGGTATCGCATCGATCTGCGGTCTCTGGCTTGCGATATTAACTACGCCGATTTTAATTGCCGTTGGTGTCATCTCTATCGGTGCGGCCTGGAGCTATACAGGTGGCCGTAAGCCATATGGCTACAGTGGTTTCGGTGAAATCTCGGTTTTTATCTTCTTTGGAATAGTTGCAACCGTTGGAAGCTTTTATGTCCAAACCGAGACTATTACTGCGATAAGTTTCATTGTCGCCATTCCAATGGGGGCGCTATCGTGCGCAATTCTTGCAATCAATAACCTACGCGATTTAGCTCAAGATGCGTTGGTTGGAAAAAAGACCCTTGCGGTACGTATGGGGGATGCCACTGCACGACGTGCTTTTGTCGCTTTACTTGTTATTGCACATTCTGCAGCGATAGCCACCTTTAAACCCGCTGCGCTCTTAACATTGCTTGTAGCACCGCTTACATTTTCGCTAGCCCGCCAAGTAATGGGTGGCACGATCGGAGCGGCATTGATCCCACTCTTAGGTAAAACTGGAAAACTCCAACTCATCTTTTCAGCAATCTTTGCAGTCTCCTTAGCGATACAATAAAACCATGTCGCGCGTCATTCCACTAGTTCTAGTCTTTGGTGCAACTATTTATGCCCTCATTGACTGTGCTCGTGCCGATGAGTCCCAGATAAAGAATCTCCCAAAGTGGGGCTGGCTACTATTGATTATCCTTCTGGGGCCGCAAGCCCTTGCGATTGGGCCAATCTCATATTTAATTGCCGGAAGAAATAAACCTAAGGGTTACAAGCGACCACAGCGAAGAATCTTGCCGCCAGATGATGATCCGGATTTCTTAGGAAAGCTTTAAAGTCCCGAATACGTATGTTTTCCAGTACCCCAAACATTTACGTATACGTAGTTAAATAGAAATGTTGAACCCGCAAATAAACATAGCCAGGCCGCCCGGCGACCACGCCAACCAATAGTCACGCGTGCATGTAAATAAGCTGCATATGCAACCCAGGTAATGAATGCCCATGTCTCTTTTGGATCCCAGCCCCAATAACGGCCCCATGCGCTCTCAGCCCATATCGCCCCAGCTATTACAGCGAAGGTCCACAGTGGAAAGACAAATGCCACTAGGCGATATGAAAGTTGATCTAAATACTCAAGGGATGGCAGACGCTTAGCCCATGCAGTGCGCTCACCCTTTGACTCCATCGAATCTAAATATAGATACGCTGCTGCGATTGCATTGGCAAGTAAGAATACGCCGCCAGAAATTATCGCCGCCGACACATGAATTACTAGCCACGTTGATTTAAGGGCTGGAACAAGTGGCGCACTTGGGCGATATAGGACTGCAACTGCAGTGCCAAGTGTGAGTAGAACTGCGATAGAAACTAATAGACCTAACCACCGCAAATCATATTTGCGAAGGGCTGCCAAGTAGGCACCGGAAAACGCCAAGGCTCCAGTAATTGAAAACTCGTACATGTTTCCCCAGGGCACGCGTCCTGCAGATACTCCACGCGCAATAACGCCGGCGAGCAAAAGCAAGAAGCCCAGAATCATCATCGCCGTTGCGATACGTGCGACTTTTTCAGTTCGTTTATAATCCAAGGTTTTGGTAGTTGTCGCATCGGTAATTCTTACTGCCCATGCTGTCTCTACTGCATGTGCAAAGAAGGAAAGGGTATAAACGGCCATTGAGGAGTAGATAAGATAGTTTGAGAAATAGGCCCATGTGCGTGACATTTATTTCTCTCCTCTTAAAACTGTAACAAAGTTAGCCATCTCTTGCTCTAATCCAGGCGCTGCATTCTTTGCAAGTCCTGCTACTTCAACTGCCTCGCCAACGCGGATCCAAATTCTGCGACGGCGAGTAAACAATGATGCAAGCAGACCAAGGATGGCAACAATAGCGCCGAGGAGTGCAAAGTTCTTGCCAGGATCATCGACGATTTGCAGATTCACCCACTGTACGTAGCCTTCAAAGGTAATTGAACCTCCTGCATAGGAAAAGCTCTCACCAGGCTTTAATGATTTCAATCCAAGGTTTTCCATCGCTGATGTATCTATGCGATAGACCGACTGTGGAATACCTGAATCTAAACCAAGGTCGCCGCCCCAAGCCGATAGTAATAGCCGGGGATCAAGGGCCTGTGGGAAGATGCTAATCGCGCCGTCGCCATCACTGCGGGCATATGTTGGTACGAATGAACCGACAAAACCTACCGGCGGATTCGCATCCGGAACTTTAATCGCACCAATAGAACGCAGATTTGAATCTTGAGGTAAGAATGGAATTGGTCCCTGCATCGCGACATTTCCCTCTGAATCTCTGACAGTCACGATCGGTGAATAACCATTAGCCTGCAAATAGATCTTTGTGCTTCCAATTGCAAGAGGAGAGTTGACTTTAATGACATGCTTTTCAACGCTCGTTAAATCCCCTCGTCGCAAAGAGATATTGAGCGTGTAATCCTCTGGGGAATTTGTCACCGCGTTGTAGGTTGCATCAAACTTGTCTATGTTGATGATGAAACCTTCTAGTCTTCCATCTTTAAATAACTTACCGTATGCCAGAGAATCATAGTTAGTCGGTGTATTAATAAATCTTTCACCAACATTGAGAATCGCCTCCCCTCGCATTCCGAAGAGGGAGGAGAATGAGATTCCGAGCAGGATTAAAATCAGCGCTAGATGGAAGAATAGGTTTCCGGTTTCCCGCATAAATCCCTTCTCTGCCGAGATGGTTCCATCCTTTTCGAGGATTCTAAATCGATTAGCTTTAAACCACTTTCTCGCAGCTTCTAAATCATTTCCACTAGCTACCCAAGTTGAATAAAACTCCATACGATTTAGATTTTTAGGTGTCGCAGGAGGAAGCGCGCGAGCGGCATGAAAATGTTCAAGTGCTCGTGGCAGAACACATCCAATAAGTGAGATGAAGAGAAGAATGTAGATCGCGCTAAACCACGGTGATCCATAGACATCAAATAGAGATAATCGATCCATCCACCGTGAAATTTCAGGCGAGCTCTTAAATGCTGCGCTCACTGCCATTGGATTTTGAGTCCTTTGTGGAATCAAGGAGCCTGGAACGGCTGCAATACCTAAGAGCATCAAAAGGATTAGGGCAGTGCGCATACTTGTTAGTTGGCGCCATCCATATCGAAATAAACCAAGACCAGTTAACTCTGGTAATTCGATCTCTTGGCTCATTTACACCACCGGAATAAAATCGGAAATGAGTGCGCGAAGCGAGTTCATAATCTGGCCCCACATACCCGTAACTTGCAAGAGGCCAATTACGATCAGGAATACTCCGCCGATTTTAGATATCAAATCACCGCGACGAACCAAGAACTTTCGCATTTGTTCTGAGCGGTCAAAGAAAACTCCCGATGCAATAAACGGAAGACCTAGGCCAAGTGAGTAACCAAAAGAGAGCACGGCTCCTCGCACTGCACTCGACTCTTGAAAAGCAAGGGTCTGGACTGCGGCAAGGGCTGGTCCAATGCATGGAGTCCAACCAATGCCAAATAGGAAGCCCAAAACTGGTGCGCCGATTAAGCCGCCTGTTGTCTTCATGTGTGGTCTAAATGTTGGCGCCATTGGAAACTTACCGAGAAATATAAATCCTAAGAAAATAGTTAATACACCGAGGACTCTGGAAATCACCTCTTCATGTGCTGATAATTGATTCCCTAACCCGCCGAAGACGGCTCCATATGAGATAAATACGATTGAAAATCCCATTACAAATAGGAGCGATCCTAAAAAGACTTTGCCGCGATTAACTGAAAAGCCTGCGGCAAAGGAGAGGTAGCCAGGAACTAAGGGCAGAACGCATGGTGATAGAAAAGAGATTAGCCCGGCAATGAGCGCCACTGGAAATGCGGTGATTAAGAAGCCACTAAGAATCTGTTCTACAAAGAAGTCCTTCATTCGCCGCTCACGGTTTCAATTAACTGAGAGAGGGACGCAACGGTAACTTCCCCCGATATTCGCGCTGCAACTCTTCCCTCTCTATCAATAACAACGGTCGACGGAATCGCATTTGCAGCTAGCGAGCCTTTAAAACCAAGCAGTATCGAATCATCGATGAGAGTTGGATAAGGGATTGCAAGGCGTCGCTGAAAAGCTTCAGCTGTTGGTGGATTATCACGGGTCAAAATTCCAATAAAAGTAACTTCGCTATATTTCTTGGAGAGCGCGATCAGCGTCGGAATCTCTGCGCGACATGGAGCACACCATGAAGCCCAAACATTTACAACTGTCACTCTGCCAAATGCATAAGAATAGTTACTACCAGAAAGGGTCATGCCGGCCAATGCTGGAGCTTCAACACGATCAGAGGCTTTGATCATTGTTACAGCACCATTACCGGAGACAAAACTCTCTTGCGAACTCGAAGATCCCCCACCACTGCAGCTGGTCAAAGCAAATACTGTTACTAATATTGCGGTGCTCAGTTTCAGTCGTTTCATTTTATTTCTTTGGCAAGAGATGGCGCGCGGGCTCGGAGTATGTAAGGCCAGAGATGAGTCCATCATCATCGAAATGAACACTGGTCACCGATGCTAGTGAACATTCGCGCTTGCGAGGATCATGTAGTAATCGTCGGCTTTCTATTGCACTCCGTAGAATCCAGATTGGAAGTTGGTGCGAAACGCAGATTGCATCTTTGCCCTGAGCGGCATCGCGTGCGGCAAAAACCGCTGCAAGCATTCTCGCGATTTGCTCTTCATAAGGCTCACCCCACGATGGTCGCCAAGGGTTCCATAAATGTTTCCATGCAGCTGGATGACGCAATACCCCGTCCCCAACACCAAATGGCTTTCCCTCAAATACATTAGCCGCTTCAATCAAACGCTCATCAGTTGTAATTGAAATTTTATGTGCGGCAGCTATCGGCGCGGCCGTCTCTTGAGCGCGCTGCAAAGGAGAGACATGCAACGCTCCCAAATCTAATGACTTGGACCAATCGCCAAGGGTCTGAGCCATCTCAAGACCGCGCTTGGATAAACTCCAGCCAGGTTGGCGGCCGTAGAGAATTTTGCCTGGGTTTTCAACTTCACCGTGACGAATCACATGGACGGTTGCACTCATTGGTCAAGCATAAAGCGTCTCTAACCGACCAAGTTCGTTAAGGTAGTGACATGGCACTCACGGCGAAAAGAGCGGCCTTTTTTGATGTCGATAACACGCTTATCCGTGGCTCTACGATCTATTTTCTTGGTCGCGGGATGTACCAACGGGGCTTCTTCACGAAAAAGGACATCTCCCGTTTTGTTTTGGCCAATCTTAGATTTCGCTTAACTGGAAAAGAGAATAAAGAGGAGATTGCGCGTTTTCAAAAATCGGCAACTGACTTTATTGGCGGGCATAGCGTAAAAGATATCGAAGTAATCGCCCAAGAGATTTATGATGAGTTTGTATCCCCCGCAATCTGGCAAGGCACAATAGATATTGCACAAAAACATCTTTCGAACAATGAAGAAGTCTGGCTAGTTACTGCCGCCCCTGAAGATATGGCGGTTTTAATTGCTAACCGATTGGGATTCACTGGAGCTTTAGGCAGCAGAGCTGAAATTAAAGATGGTGCCTATACCGGAGCAATGAATGGTGCCCTTTTACATGGAAAAGAGAAGGTGATGGCGGTGCAGGATTTGGCAAAGCGGACCGGTCTAGACCTTACGAATTGCTATGCCTACTCCGATAGCCACAATGATTTGCCACTTTTACAGTGCGTGGGCCATCCTTCGGTAATTAATCCAGATGCAATCCTTGGACTTCGCGCAATGGCAGAAGGTTGGCCGATACATGATTTTCGTAGAGCGCGCTTTATTGGACGAGCGGTATCTCCAATTGTTGTGCGCCTTGCCGCCCTTGCCACATGGCTAACTCCCCGAAGGAAACGGCGTTGATTACCCAATAAGGGCTAAAGGCCAGTAATGTTAGCAAGTTATGGAAATGCGCTCATTCTCCGACTACCTACGTAGTGTTGATGATGCTGCCTTCTTAACTCTATTTACCGCACGTCCAGATCTCATAACGCCAGTGCCGCCCGATATCGCATCCCTTGCAGTGCGAGCATGTTCGGCGCCAAGTCTGGCACGTGCAATCGACTCGCTCAATCAGTGGCAGTTTCAAGTGCTTGAAGCGGCTGGCGCGCTTAACGAGCCATTCTCGTTAAAGGCACTTATCGCACTTACAGATAAAGCGGCAGCGACAGCACTTGATCATTTAATTTCAATCGGACTTATTTATCCATCCGATGATGGAATGCGACTTCCATCTCAGCTTCGCGATGTCATCGGAAATGAGCCGGCAGGACTTGGCCCAGTATCAATGGCCAAACTCAAACTAACTGAATTAGATAGTGCTCCGCTTGACGCAACAAAAGTGTTAGAGCGCCTTATTTGGGGACCTCCTCGTGGAAGCGTTGGAGATATAAAGAATCCAGGGCCTGGAGTTGCTTGGCTTCTCGAGCGAAAGTTTCTCGTTCCCTTAGATCAGCGAACAGTTATTTTGCCTCGAGAAGTAGGTATTTACCTGCGCGGAGGCAAAGCACACAAAGAAAGCTTTGTAACTGCGCCCGTTCTGACTGGAGCTAAGCGAGATGAGCGTCAAGTTAATCTCGCAGCGATTGCAAACATCTCCACGGTCTTGCGTTGGGTAGAAGAGCTACTAAATTTCTGGGCTGAAGAACCGGCTGATGCCTTGCGCGCAGGAGGGCTCGGCGTTCGTGAACTAAAAATAATTGCAACACACCTTGGTGTTGATGAATCATGCGCGGCTTTTATTACCGAATTGGCTTATTTAACCTCGTTAATAAGTATCGACGCCGATGATCGCATAATGCCAAGTAACAAATTCGATATCTGGTTAATGCAAACACCGGCTGATCGATGGCAGGCAATCGCATCGGCCTGGCTTATTACTTCACGGGTCAGTGGTCTAGTTGGTCGTGCCGAAGCCAAGAACGTCGCAGCACTTGGACCCGAGCTTGATCGTGTCAACGCAGCTCGGGTTCGTACGCTAACGCTTTCAATTCTAAGGGAGCACGAATCTCTAGCTCCCGATACAGCATCTTTTATTGAACTCATGAAATGGCGAGCCCCGGTTCGTCGCAACTCTTCATTACAAGAGGAGTTGTCTACATGGACGCTTCGTGAAGCTGAGTGGCTTGGAATAACTGGGCAGGGTGCTATCTCTAAATATGGAGTTGGTTTCCTAGCCGGCGATGATTTGAATGTAATAAATGAAGATCTTCCAAAGACGGTAGATCACATACTTATTCAAAGCGATAACACTGCGATTGCTCCGGGACCACTCGAACATGAGATTTCCCAACAGTTAGCGATTATGGCTGAGATTGAAAGCCGAGGTGGTGCAACTGTTTATCGCTTCAGCGAAGCCACAATCAGACGAGCTTTAGATCACGGAAAAACTGGGGATGAGATTAAGGCTTTCCTAATCAAAACCTCTAAAACCCCGATGCCCCAGCCACTTGAATATCTCATCGCCGATGTTGCTAAGAAACATGGAAAATTACGCGTAGGAAATACATCCTCCTTTATTCGTTGCGAAGATACCTCCCTCATCGCGCAAATCATGAAGGATAAGAAATTAGAAGTTCTGGCCCTTCGCCGAATTGCACCTGAAGTTGTCATATGTGATCACGATGCCGCCGATGTGATGCGCGTGCTGCGCGAATCTGGATATCTTCCAGCAGCTGAATCGGCTAATGGTTTAATGCTGATGGGAGCACGTGCAAATCGCGCACTCACTAAGCCACGACCACCACGAGTCATAGGTGAGATTGAGATTCCAAGTGAGGATTTACTGAACTCGGCAATACGTGCGATCCGCACTGGTGAGAAATCAAGCCACAAGCAAACGAGATTGAGACAAGTTGCAAATGAGGCCCTTGGTGCACTTCCGCGTAGCACCGCCAATGAAACTATGGATTTAGTAAATAGATTTATCGCCGAAGAAAAATCCCTCTCAATCGGATATGCCGACAACAACGGCTCGGTGACTCATAGAATCATTGATCCAATTCGAGTCAGCGCAGGCGCCTTAATCGCTCGAGACCACGCAACGGGTGAAGTCCAATCCTTCCGAATTCCACGCATCACCGGCGTAGCACCGCTATAGACTTATCCCATGTTGTCTGAGCTAGAAAAACTTGTACGGTTGGAATCACCAACTGATGATTTAGAGGCCTGCCGTGCGGTAATCAAACTTGCCAGCGACATCGCACATAATGTCCTTGGCTCACCCGCTCAGATTCGTGAGATTAATGGTCGCCCAGTATTTTGGTGGGGCGCAGAAAAACCAGATGTAGTTGTTCTGGCACATCTAGATACCGTTTGGCCAAAGGGATCTTTCCAACCTTTATGGAGCATTAAAGATAACGCCGCTACAGGCCCAGGAATTTTTGATATGAAAGCTGGATTCATTCAAGCTCTTTTTGCAATGAAGGGAATCGATGGCTCTGCCGCCCTTGTTGCAACAAGTGATGAAGAAACTGGAAGTGCAACAAGCAAAGAGTTCATTAAAGAGATTTCAGCGCAAGCAAAAGCAGTCCTAGTTCTTGAAGCCTCGCTAGATGGCAAAGTTAAGACTGGCCGTAAAGGCACTTCGATGTATCAGGTAAAGATCCATGGCAAGGCCTCTCATGCAGGTCTTGAACCAGAAAAGGGTATTAACGCAACTGTCGAAATAGCGCACGCAATCCTTGCTCTCTCAGGCCTTGAAAACAAAGAGTTAGGAACAACTGTTGTTCCAACAATGTTGCGCTCAGGAAATACGTCTAACACTGTTCCAGATTTAGCTGTGCTAGATGTGGATATTCGCTCATTTTCTATGGATGAACTTCAACGGGTAGATGCTGCAGTTAAAAATTTGAAGGCAGTAAATCCGCAGGCGCGATATGAAATCACTGGAGGATTTAATCGCCCACCGCTAGAAACAACATCAACGCTAGCTTTGTACGAGCGGGCAGAGAAAGTTGCCAAATCACTAGGCATGCCAGCTCTCGGCCACGCATCAGTTGGGGGTGCAAGTGATGGAAACTTTGCCGCCGCGGCCGGTGCACAAGTTCTAGATGGTTTAGGCGCAGTTGGCCATGGAGCACATGCTCCACACGAGTGGGTAGACATAACAACTTTGGAAAGCCGCAGCGCGCTTTTGCACGCACTCATCAAGGACATTCTTAATGACTGATGGCCCGTTAATCGTTCAAAGCGATAAAACACTTCTACTCGACATAGATCACCCGCTTTCAACGGAGTGCCGCCGAGCAATTGCACCATTTGCAGAGCTCGAGCGCTCCCCTGAACATATTCATACGTATCGATTGACACCACTTGGGCTCTGGAATGCACGCGCTGCAGGACATGACGCCGAACAAGTAATTGACACACTTATTAAATATTCGCGCTATGCAGTTCCGCACTCAATCTTGATAGACGTTGCCGAAACAATGTCTCGCTATGGTCGTCTGCGTTTAGAGGCCGATCCGGTGCATGGTTTGATTCTTGTCACAACCGACACCGCAGTTTTGGAAGAGGTTATTCGAGCCCGCAAGATTGCACCTTTATTAGGTGCGCGAATCGATGCACAAACAATCGCGATACTACCGAGTCAGCGTGGAGCAATTAAACAGTCACTGCTGCGCTTAGGTTGGCCGGCTGAAGACTTTGCTGGATACGTTGATGGTCAAGCCCACCCAATTGAATTAGTTCAAAAGGATTGGAAAATTCGCCCCTATCAGGAGTTAGCTGCGGAGGGTTTTTGGCATGGTGGCTCAGGAGTCGTAGTGCTCCCGTGTGGTGCGGGCAAAACTATTGTCGGTGCGGCTGCAATGGCTCATGCAAAGGCGACAACCTTGATCTTGGTTACAAATACAATCGCTGCCCGTCAGTGGCGCGAAGAGTTATTAAAGCGCACAACTTTGAATGAAGATGAAATTGGTGAGTACTCCGGTGCTAAGAAAGAAATTCGGCCTGTAACCATTGCCACGTATCAGGTAATGACAAAGAAAAAGAATGGCGTATACGCACATTTAGATCTCTTTGATACACATGACTGGGGTCTAATAATCTATGACGAAGTGCACCTGCTGCCTGCACCTATCTTTCGCTTTACAGCCGACATTCAATCTCGTCGTCGTTTAGGTTTGACTGCAACATTGGTGCGTGAAGATGGCATGGAGGGTGAGGTTTTCTCTCTCATCGGACCAAAACGCTATGACGTTCCTTGGAAAGAGATTGAGTCCCAGGGTTACATTGCACCGGCTGAATGTATCGAAGTCCGAGTTAACTTAACAGAGGCCGAGCGATTGTTATATGCAACTGCAGAACCCGAAAATCGCTATCGAACCTGTGCAACAACTCGTACCAAAAGAAATGTTGTCGAAGCTTTAGTTGAGAAACATTCTGGAGAACAAATTTTGGTGATTGGCCAGTACATCGACCAGTTAGATGAACTCTCTGAAGCACTCGGCGTCCCCTTAATCAAAGGTGACACTCCGATAAAAGAGCGCGAGATACTCTTTAATAAGTTTAGAACCGGTGAGGTTACTTGTTTAGTTGTCTCCAAGGTGGCTAACTTTTCTATTGATTTACCGGATGCCACTATTGCAATTCAAGTTTCCGGTGCATTTGGTAGCCGACAAGAAGAGGCTCAGCGACTAGGAAGAATTCTTCGTCCAAAATCCGATGGTAGAAGTGCAAAGTTTTACTCTGTAATTTCTCGCGACACGATTGATCAGGACTTTGCGCAAAACCGACAGCGCTTTTTAGCAGAGCAGGGTTATTCTTATAAAATTATTGATGCTGACGATGTTTTTCAAGGGAAGATCTAAAGCGTTCTGGATCAACCCTGAAGAAGTCATGGTGCGCTCCATCGATCTGTATAACTGGAATCTGCTCACCATAGAGCTTCTCTAAACTCTCATTGCCATCGATATAGATTTTTTCGACGCTAAAATCTAATTCACTCGACATCCCTTCAAGTAGCTCTATAGCAACATGACAGAGATGGCAACCATGGCGGGTAAAAACCGTGACTATGCTTCTCGCAAGCCTGTCAGTTTGCTTAGAAAGCTCTCTATCTGCACTATCGACCATGGTGAAATCATCTCATCTTGGTAGTGTTTACGCTTATGCGGAGCAAGTACATTAAACATCTACGAGTTGCGGCTGTCATTGCCACCCTCGTTGGCTCCCTTCTTAGTGCGCCTTCCGCGCAGGCTCTTTTCTTGGAGGTTCCTGGTACCCAGTGGGGTCATGTGTTTGCTGGAACAAATCCCGTAATAACAACCACTCCTCGACCAAAGTATGCCGTCGGGGTTGCTAAATCAACTTTCACTGTTACTTACAATAATTTTCCCGACTGGGCTAAAACCGAAGTACAGGCTGCCGTTGATGTTTGGTCTGCTAACTTCGCATCGACTGTTCCAATCACAGTCGATGCATCATGGGGGCGTTCTAGTTCATGGGGAATTCTTGGAAGTGCCAGACCCGTAAATTTCTTCTCATCCTTTGCAGGCGCACCTGATCAATCGCTTTGGTATACCTCAGCCCTTGCTAATGCTCTTGCTGGAAAAGATCTCGACAAGGCAAATCCAGATATTATTATTCAAGTTAATTCAAATGGCGGCTGGAACACTCGTGGTGATGGATTGCCTACGCAGCGAGAGTACGATCTTCAGTCCGTCTTCTTGCATGAAATAGCTCATGGAATTGGTTTCCTATCAAATGATGCATATGACACCAACTTTGGTGTTGCTAGCCTTGATCAACCGACACCTTATGACGCATATGCTCAAACTCCAGATAACCAAAGATTGGCAGATTTACCATCGCCATCAAAAGAGCTTGCTCTGGCACTCACTTCCACGCTCGTTTGGTCTGGACAGAATGGAATCAATGCCAATGGTGGGGTCAAACCAAAGTTGTATACGCCTTCTAGCTACGAACCTGGCTCTTCAACTAGTCACTTAGATGAAGCAACATTTTCTAAGTCTGGTCTTGATTCAGTAATGACTCCTAATTTAGATCCTGGTGAAATATTCAAAGAGCCAGGACCGTTAGTTCTCGCCATGCTCCAAGATATGCGCACTAAACCACCGGCGGGAGTAGCCGTTGGATTGCCTCAATCGCCACGCAATGTTCAGGCTTTTACTGCCGATTCATCGGCACTTATTTCATTTGATCCCCCGGTTAACTTACGCACCGCTCAGATTACTGAATACATAATAAAGAATGTTAAGACCGGGGTTGTAAAACAGGCGTTATCCAGTCCCATCCTTGTAGGAGGATTAAAGAATGGTACCTCTTATACATTTTCCGTTGTAGCTAAGAATGCCCTTGGAGTATCTGAGCCTGCGGTAACTAAGGCCATTATTCCGCAAGCTGGCTGGAAGAGTACGGTCTTAGATAGCGGTGCTGATGGAAAGTCAATTGCTAGCACAACATTTAACGGCAAGCCTGCAATTGCTTATACCGATACTAAAAGCGGAGATTTAAAACTTGCAACTTTTGATGGCAAACTCTGGAAGAAAGTGACCGTTGACGGTGCAGGTGGTTCGAGTGGACGCACATCTCATTCGATAAATAGCCCTGTCTCACTATGCGTAAATGGCAGCGGGATAAAACAGACCCTACATATTTTTTATAGTGACACCACAGATAAAGATCTTCGTTATGCAGTTTTTAATGGGAAAAGCTTTGCGTTTGAAGTTGTCGATGGCGACGGCCCCCTTGTTAATAGCTATGAAGATCTAGTTCGGGTACGAACATCCAGCGACCTAAGCATGACAAATGCGTGCATAGCAACGTCTAACAGCGTGCAGGTCTTCTATCGTGATGAGAGCCAAGGTATTTTACTTGGTGCAACTAAACTGAAAGCTTCACCGTGGATTTATGAGTTAGTCGATGGCGATCGCAAAACTGATGGTCGATCCACTGGTGATGTTGGTTTTCACTTACAGGCAACCTTTGATGGAAGTAAGACTTATGTTTTATACGACTCGGTTATAAGTGTAAATCAGAAGAAAGATATCTCTGCTGGTGCAGTACGCCTTGCAACTCGAATTGGAAATGATCCCACTGCATGGACGTACCAAACCCTTGATGTCTCTACAGATGAGGCCTCGGTCTTTGGCTACGACGTTGCTCTTTCCAAGGTAAAGGGCGATGTAATGGCGGCCTGGCTTGCCACATCAATGGCCTCCTTTCCTAAGCCCGATCAAATCCGCTGGGCTCTGCTGAGTGCCCCGCTTGCTATTTCAAGGATGACAACTGAAAACTTTGGCTCACCAGGTGCCTATTTATCTATCGATGGAAAGACAATCGTCTTTAACTGCCAGGATCGCTTGTGTGCGCTGGACACGAGCAAGAGTGATGCAGGGCAATCTGCAATTCGCTTGGTGCGCAGCAGCCAAGGTGATGAGCCCACGCAAAGCGCGTGGGTAATGGTTAATAAGGTTAAATACTTGCTAGCAACGGTCGGAAGTAGATTGGCCCTGTTAAAACCTTAATTAGGCAAGAGCGTAGATTGAGAAAAGTTCTGAGTTAACACTCATGCATAGAACTCCCAGCTCCTTACTTTTAACCAATCCAATTACTTCTTTCTGATCAACGGGCGCACTATATGCACTTGTAATCAGCCCTTTAGAATCAAAGGTTAAGAGAATGGGCTGAGATTTTTTCGGCTTCCAGTTACTTAACTGCACAATAGTTCCAGTCGAATTAAAGAAGGCATAAGTTGAACCAAGGGTAAAAACTGGCCCAGTTGATAAGAATCGATAAGTCCATGTTGGTGTGTAGGTGCTAGAAAACTTAGTCACGGCGCTTTCAATCTTTGAGCCTGTCGTAACGCTTCCTCCAAGTAGAAGAGTAGATGTTGCGCTATTCCAATTTCGCTCTGCTTTTATTGCAGAGCTGCGTACAACTTTGAGTATGGTATTAGTTTTCGAAATCTTTACAATTATGCCGTCAATCACTCCAGCTAATTTCTTACCACCGATTGTTTCGCCACTTGAACCAGTAACTGTCAATGTTGAATCACTGTGACGGACTACAGCATCTAACGTTGTCGACTTCGCTCCAATTAAAAGCGGCTTACCAAACTCGCCCAAGTCGTTAGTCGAAATTACAAAGCCTGCACTGCCTTGTGGGGTTTGAGTAAGACCCACTATTGACGCACCGCTCTTGTCCACGGATATCCCAGTAACCAGTACAGGCGTGCTCTGCTGTGCGCTAAAGAGAGTCGGAACAGATGTTCCTATAGGAATTTTCCAGAGTGCAACGGCGCTTAGTTCGGCGTTGAATACATCTGGGCTATTAACAACGTTATCTGGATTTATTGGGGTGAGCGATGCCGAAGGTGCTGGGGTAGGACGAAGGAGTGAGGTTGCACCTGCAATCCAAATGTTCCCAGCCCCGTCAACAGCTCCAACACTTGCGATAGATGGTGAATCTGGGTCGAGTGGAACACGCCATAACTCAACTCCATTGATATCTACTGCTCGAGCAAAAGCTCTATCAACTGCGGTACCAAAGAGAATGATCGTTTTACCACTTACTGCAAAGCCTGAAATATCCTCACTAGCGTTTATTGTCGTTATTAATTTCAACGCTTTAACTGCAATTTTGGAAGGTGCAGCGTATGTGGACGGGATAAACAGTAGCGATGAGATTAGAACCAGTGAGAGAAAGCGTTTCACGCAAGTTCCTGCGAGCGATCGCGGGCAGCTTTCATGGCGGC